>JBDUXZ010000034.1 GCA_039944855.1 Rhodothermales bacterium
GGCGGCGCTGCCGATCTTCTTCACGGGCTACGCCATCGAGCGGTGGGAGGGGGCGGTGTTCCTCGGCTGCTACGTCGCGTACACGGTCTATCTCATCCTCGATGCGGCGGACCACGCGGCGCTCGACGAGTACGGTGCGGCTATGCTCTATTTCGTCCTGCCGCTGCTGGCGCTGACGCTGGCGGTGCTCGCGGCGCGCGCCCTGCGTGGACAGCGGCAGATCGGGTCGTGAAGCGGGCTAGGCATTTAAGGGGCGTTTCATGTCCCAGCCCCGGCCGTCCCCAACTTTAATCTCTCGTTGATGCGAAGGGGGGGGCGATGTCACGAATTTAGGGGCTGTTCATCACGCAGTCCCTCGGCCTCAGCCGGGATCCTCACCCCTTTAGTTTTCGCACCTGTAAAGTTAGCGCACGTAGCCCCTGACGGTGAAAAGTTGGGGTTCGATGAAATCGGCGGGGCGAGGTTGTCGAAGGAAGCGTGAAGGCCGATATTCTCGGCACACCCCTTGCCCCCCCTCTCTCTATGCCTCGACACACTCCCGCCGCCGCCCCTCTCTTCGAGGGCGAGCTTACCGCCGCGCCCCCGTCTTCTGCAATCCGGCTCAACGCAGCCGGTCGCCTCGTCGATTTCCTAGACGCTGAGAAGACGCGGCCCGATACGCCGGAGGAACGGGTGAGACAGGAGTACGTCCGAACGCTCGTCGAAGAGTACGGATACCCGAAGGAACTCATTGCCCTCTCGGTCCCGATCAGCACGGGGTCAACGCACACGAAGGAGGCAGACATCGCCGTGTACCTCACGCCGGAAGCGCGTGCCCACCGGAGGCAAGGGGAGATCGCGTTGATTGTCGAGACGAAAGCCCCGGACAAGACTATCGGGCAGAATCAACTGGCCTCCTACGTCTTCTTCACCTCGACAGCCGGGGCCGTTTGGACGAACGGTGCGGAGGCTACCTACTGGCGGCGGATGTGGAAGCCGCAGAACCACCTACGCGATTGGACGAACATCCCTCGCTATGGGGAATCGTGGGATTCGGTGGGGCACTACACACACGGTCAGTTGCGACCGCCCCGGAACCTCAAACAGGTTTTCGACAGGTGCCACAACGCCATTTACAAGGCGGGGAGCGGGAGCGAGATGCTCGCTATGGACATGGTGAAGGTGATCCTAGCGAAGTACCAAGACGAGATGGAAGCGGAAGGGCCGGACTCCCTGTGTGCGTTCCGCTGCACGCCCGAAGAGGCCGAATCTGAGGAAGGGCGGGCGGCTGTGGCCCAGAGAGTAGCGAACCTCTTCGCGGCGGTCGTCGAGTCACACCCGGAAGTGTATAACGAGAGAGACGAGATCGGGATTGATCCGGCCCCCCTCGCAACCGTCGTCGGCGAACTGCAACCCTACCGCTTCGTCGCTGACTACGACGACGAACAGGTGTATGATGTGATAGGGACGGCCTTCGAGGTATACATGGCCGATCACCTCAAAGGGGAGAAAGGGCAGTGGTTCACGAACCGCTTGCTCGTCGGTGCGATGGTCGAGATGTTGGCCCCCACTGATAAGGACGTGATCCTCGACCCGGCGTGCGGGCCGGGCGGCTTCCTAGTGGCCTGCCTGCGCCGTGTACGGCATCACATCGCCCAAACCACGCCGTCACAGGTCGCACAGCACGCGAAGTTTCTAAAGGCGTCCAAGCGTGTCTTCGGGATCGACGTTGCTCCGCACCTCGTGAAGGTGGCGAAGACGAACATGATCCTTAACGGGGACGGGCACGGCGGGATCGTGCGAGGGAACACGCTACAGAGCCCCGTCAAGCTCCCCCCAGAGTTCAAATTGCGCCCGGACGCGGGCCGGTACAATCTGCGCCCAACCCGAATCTTCGCCAATCCGCCGTTCGGCGACAACCCCGAACTCCGGGTTAAAGACACGGAGATTCTAACGCAGTTCGAGGTCGGTCACGAGTGGGAACGCGGCGACGGGCATTGGCTACGCAAGACAAGCCGGATAGTGACGGGAGGGGTCCCGCCCGAACTCCTGTTCTTGGAGCGGTGCATCGACTGGCTAGAGCCGGGCGGCAAGCTCGGCATCGTCATCGCGCGGGGTGCGCTCGACAACGTGAAGGCGCTAGCTGCCCGTCAGTACGTGCTGAGGCACGCCCGGCTGCTTGGGGTGATCCACGCGCACCCCAACACGTTCAAGCCGTTCAACGGCACGAAGGCATCCGTTCTGCTCGTCGAGAAGAAGGGGCACGTAGGCTTCGAGCACGACGAGGATTACCCCGTCTTCATGGCGATAAACCAGAGCATCGGCCAAGACTCAGAGGGGCGGGACGTATACAAGCGCGACAAGAACGGGAAGGTCGAAGTGGACGCCGACGGCGTGCCGGTGCTAGACCACGACCTCGACATGATCGCCCACGCTTGGGCGCAGTTCGAGAAGGGAGAGGAGCCGGATTACGAGGCGGCATGGACGGTGCCGCTGTCTCGTATCACGTCAACCCCTGAGATGCGGTTCAACCCCACGCGCTACGCTCCGAAGGCGGAAGCGGCGTTGTCTGCCGTGCTAGAGATGGCAGGCTCCGATGAATGGGAGGTTGAGCAGATCGGCGACTTTGCCACCGTCTTCGAGGGGGAGCGTTTTAAGCGGCCCTATGCTAACAAGGGCGTAGACAGCGGCGAGGGCGTCGTCCGGTACTACACGCCGAAGGCTTTCTTCGAGGCGAGAGGCGAGAGCGCGAAATACCTCGACTGGAATAAGGCGAACGCTACCCAAGAGAGACAGCTCACGGAGCTGACGCTACAGACGGATTGGATCGTCATTGCCAACGCGGGCACGGCGAAGAAGGGGGCGCTTGTTGGCAGGGTTGGACTCACGACGACCGAACACGCGGGCTCAATCGGTAGCAACAACTTGACGCGGATCGTGGTCGAAGACCCCGAAAAACGCGCCTATCTCTACCGCTTCCTTCGCTCCGATCTAGGCCACGAACTGCTGTTGCGGAACGTGTACGGGACGAACCAAGATCACGTTGACCTCGACGACGTGAAGCGCATTCCGATCCCGTTCCCGAAAGACAAGTCGAGACTGCACGCGATAACGAAGCGTGTCGAGAAAGTGAAGTCGCTTCGTGAGCGCGCCGCCGTTCTCGACCGGGAGGCAGGCGAAGCACTAGACAGCGTGCTCAAAGACGTAATCAAAGCGAGCACAGCCGAGAGTGCAGAGGATGCGCTACCGTTCCCCGATACCGATCTGTCCCCAACAGCACAGCGGACAATACAACGGATGCTAGACGAGGGCGACGACAAGGGAGCCGCTGACTTCCTTACGCAGCTTGGCGAAGCGTCGGAACCGGAGTAGCAACCTGAGTAAGCATCGCGCCGAAGATGCCCTCTTCGCTGTTCCGGTGGTTGTACCGGAACGTGTGCTCGTCTAGGTACCCCTGTAGCTTGCGCCGACTCACGCCCCGATGGATGCGAAGGATCGCGCTCTTCGGGTAGCTCCAAAACCCCTCTAAGTGGTTCGTGTGGACGTTCTGCCCGTCGTCGGTCGTATAGGCGTACTGCCGCTGCTTGTGCAGCACGCGCCCGTGCTCGAAGCCATGATCGGGCAGCACGTCGTACACGTTGAGTTCGTCGGTGTAGACCGTCGTACCCTCTTCGATGTGCTGAGTAAGGAATGGCAGCACCGTTGCCCGCTGCACGTTGTCAACGGCCTTCACGACGATCTTCCCGCCGCGCTGGACTGCCCCGATCACGGGCACCTTCCGCGTGCCGCGCCCACGCTTCGAGACGCCCCGGATACGCGGGCGTCCGCCGATGTAGCACTCGTCGGCTTCCACGATACCCGACAGGGAAGGGGACTCGCCGAAACGAGAGCGGATGAGGTTGCACATCCGAAGGGCGGTCGGATACGAGACGCCGATCTCGCGTTCGATCTGCTTTGCCGAGAACCCCGCCCGCGTCTTTGAGAACTGCCAGATCACGAAGAACCAATCGGGCAGGGATACGCGGGACTTCTCGAAGATCGTCCCCACCGTGGGGTGTACGTGAGAACCGCACTCCTGACACGAGTAGCACTTCCGCTCCACGATCAGATGATGCTTCGTGACGCGCTCACACTTCCGGCACGGGATACCGTCCGGCCAACGTTGACGCCGGATGAAGTCGAGGCACCCTTCGGTCGTGCCGAAGAGGGTGAGGAAGTCGCGTAGGCAAAGCTCTTTCACAAGGTATCCCGTTGATGTAGAACAAGATACCTAATGAGGGTGTCAACCCATGTCACACCCTAGGGTGTACGTGCGGTAACTTTACAAGTGCGTTAGTTTTTGCGTACGCATGTACGCCTACCATGAAGCAGACCCTTTCCATCACGCTCGGCACGCTCGTCCTCGCTGGCGCACTCGTCGGCTGCCAGTCCCCGCCGCAAGACGACCTCACCGCTGCGCAGACCGCCCTCGCCGCCGCTGACGAGGCCGAAGCCGACCTCTACGTGGCCGACCTCTACGTCGCCGCGCAGGACTCCTTCGCCGCAGCTCAGGCCGAGATCGAAGCGCAGAACGCGGAGTCCCAGCTCTCCCGCAACTACGCCCGCTCCAAGTCCCTCCTCCAGTTCGTCACCGAGACGGCGACCCAGGCTCAGGCCGAGGTCGAGACGCGTAAGGTGGCGATGGTGGCGGAGACCGACGCCCTGATCCTGCAGGCCGACGAAGCCGTCGCCCAGGCGCAGGCGATCATGGCGCAGGTCCCGGCCGGCGAAGACAGCGAGCTCGCGCTCGTGACGGTCGGCGAGAGCGCCGGCACGGCGGCGTCGACGCTTGAAGAAGCGAAGGCAGCGCAGGCCGCAGGCGACACCGCCCGCGCGCACGAACTCGCGAAGACGGCCCTCGAGCAGGCGAACGCCCTCATCGAAGAGCTCAACGGTGCGATGACGACGACCGTGGCCCCGATCAGCTGATCGCGGTGACGTGAAACCGCCGCCCCGGCCGTCACGCATGTGGCAGCCGGGGCGGTTTACTTTTGGCCCCCCGAGCCCGCCGCCCCGATGCCGAACCGGATACCGCCCCGCCTCCTCATCGCCCTCAGCGTAGCGGCGCTGTTGGTCGGGGCCGGCTGGCTCGTCCTCCTCGTCGTGGCGCCCCAGCCGCCGGTGCAGGCGTTCGTGTCGGCGCAGCACGCGCTCGGGCAGGCGCGCGACGCCGAGGCGGCCCGCTACGCGCCGCGGGCGTACCGCGCCGCCGAGCGGGAGTGGGACGCCGCGATCGCCGCGTGGCAACTGGAGAACGGCCGCTTCTTCGCCCTCCGCGCGTACGATGCCCTGGAATCCCAGGCCCTGCAGGCGGCGCGGACCGCGGAGCAGGCCCGCCTCCGCGCCGTCGCCACCCGCGACTCGCTCCGGTGGATGGCGACGGCCGGGGCCGATGTCGTCCGCGACCGGTTCCTCGTCGTCCACACGACGGCCCGGCAGATGCCGTTCGACTCCCTCCGCTACGCCGACATCGCGGCGGCCCGCACCCTCCTCGGTGATGCCGATGCGGCCGTGCGGCGCGGCGATTTCCTCGCGGCGGCGGGCAAGGTGGAGCGGGCGGCGCAGCGCCTGCACGCGGCCTATGCCGAGGTCAGCGCCACGCTCGACCTCTACCTCGCCGACCTCGCGGCGTGGCAGGCGTGGCAGCAAGAGGCCATCGCGTGGTCCACCGAGCACGACGCGCCAGCGCTCGTCGTGGATAAGATGGCGCGGCGGTTGTTCGTCTACGTCGGCGGCGAGGTCCGGCACACGTTCCCCGTCGAGCTTGGACCGAACTGGATGGGGCCGAAGCGGCACGAGGGGGACGAGGCGACGCCGGAGGGCCGCTACCGCGTTCGCCGCAAGCGCGCCGTGGGCGCGGCCGACACCACGCTCGCGCTCGAACTCGACTACCCCAACGCCGAGGACCGGCGCCGTTTTGAGGCCGAGCGCGCGGCGGGCACGCTTGCGCCGGACGCCCGCATCGGCGGGACCGTCGAGGTCCACGGAGCGGGTGGGCTCGGCACCGACTGGACCGATGGCGCTGTCGCGCTCGCCGATGCCGACGTGGAGGTCGTGTTCGACCTCGTGGGCGTCGGCACGCCCGTCGTCATCGTCGGCGCGCTGGAGGAGCCGGCTTTCCTGCGGCCCGCGCCCCCGCCCGACCCACTCGCGCCCCGGTCGACCCTCCCGATCTCCGCCAGCCCCGGTGCCTTCCCCCGACACGACCGCTCAGTCCGCTGACGCGAGCCTCAGTCCTCGTGCGAGGCGGGGGGGAGGGCGAGGCGGTAGCCGCGTCCGCGGACGGTCTGGATCATGTCCTTGAGGTCGTACGCCTCCAGCTTGCGGCGGAGGAAGTACATGTACACGTCGACCATGTTGGTGCCCGTGTTGAAGTCGATGCCCCAGACGGCGTCGAGGATCTCGTCCCGCGTGCAGAGGGCTTCGGCGTGGTCCACGAGGAAGCGGAGGAGGGCGAACTCGCGCGGCGTCAGTTCCACCTCGTCATCGCGGACGAAAAAGCGGTGGGCGGTGAGGTCGAGGCGGAGGTCGCCGAAGCGGCGGACGGCGCGCTGCTCGCCCTCGGACGGGCGCGCCTCCTTGCAGGCGTCGACGAGGCGGCGGTAGGCGAGGACCTTCGCCTGCAGCAGGGCGAGGGAGATCGGGAACGAGAGGGCGTCGTCGGCCCCGGCGGCGATCGAGGCGACGGCCGCTTCGGGCTCGCCGCGCGTGAGGGCGATGACGGGGGCGCTCGCCGCCCGGCGCACGTGGTAGCAGAGCGTGTTGAAGGCCGGCGCGTCATCCATCGCCCACACCGCGAGCACGGCCTCGGCCGAGCCCGCCGCCTCGACGATCCGGCGTCCGTGGTCGGACAGCTCGTGCCGGTCGTTCACGAGCGGGCGGGGCGCGAACACCTCGATCCGATACGGAGGCGGACAACTGATCCGCACGGCCGCTTCCATCGCGGCATCGTCGCTGACGAGGCAGAGGGTGGGAGGGGAGGAGGACGGCATCGGCGGAGGGGGCAAAGGGAGGCGGGGCGGACGAAGGTAACGAGTCTGCCGTGCCCCGCGGTGCAGCGGTGCCGCCGCACGCCGATCGGAGGGAGATGGCGGCGCTGGAACCGTCCCGGTCCGTCGTCTTTATCTTCCACTGCCCGCCCCGCCCGGACACGTCTGCCGCGCGGGGGCTAGCTTGGCCTCTCCTCCTCGCCGCTCTCCCCTCCGACGCCCCGCATCTTCATGGCTACCGTCCTCCCGTTCCGCGCCCTGCGTCCCGCCCCCGACCACGCGCTGGACGTCGCCTCCGTCCCGTACGACGTCATCAACACGGAGGAGGCCCGGCGCCTCGCCGAGGGCAAGCCGTTCTCGTTCCTCCACGTCATCCGCCCGGAGATCGACCTGCCCGAGGGAACGGACGAGCACGACGACGGCGTCTATGAGCAGGGGGCCGAGGCGCTCCGCCGCTTCGCCGAGAGCGACGTGTTCGTGACCGAGGCCGAGCCCGCGTTCTACGTCTACCGCCTCGTGATGGACGGCCGCCCGCAGGTCGGCATCTTCGGGCTCGTCACCGTCGCCGAGTACGACGACGACACGATCCTCAAGCACGAGAAGACGCGGCCCGACAAAGAGGACGACCGCACGCGCCACATCGTCACGCAGCAGGCCCACGCCGAGCCCGTGATGCTGACGTACCGAGGCTCCGCACGCGTCAACGACCTCGTGAAGGACGCGATGCAGGGCGATCCGCTCTACGGCTTCACCGCCACCGACGGCGTCCGCCACGAAATCTGGCGGATGCCCGACGCCGACGCCGTCCGCGACGCCTTCGCCGAGGTCGCGAAGCTCTACGTCGCCGACGGGCACCACCGCTCGGCCGCCGCGAGCCGCGCCGCGAAAGAGCTGCCGGACCGCCCCGACGCCGGCGCGTTCATGGCCGTCCTCTTCCCGTACGAGGAGATGGCGATCCTCCCGTACAACCGCGTGATCTACGACCTCCCCGGCGGGCCCGACGCCTTCCTCGACCAACTCCGCGACCGCTTCGAACTCAACGAGCAGGCCCCCGCCGCGCCGGCCGCGCCCGGCCACGTCTCGCTCTACCTCGGCGGTCGCTGGTACGGCCTCGCCCTGCCAGAGACCGAGCGCGACACCGTCGCCGACACGCTCGACGTGGCCCGCCTCGGCGAGCACGTCCTCGAACCGCTCCTCGGCATCACGGACCCGCGGACGGACCCGAACATCGGCTTCGTCGGCGGCATCCGGGGGACGAAGGAGCTGGAGCGGCTCGTGGACGAAGGCAACGCGCAGTTCGCCATTTCGATGTTCGCGACGCAGCCCGAACAGCTCCTCGCCGTCTCCGATGCGGGGCAACTCATGCCGCCGAAGTCGACGTGGTTCGAACCCAAGCTCCGCAGCGGCCTCCTCGTGCATCAGTTTTGAGTAGTGGGTTTGGGGTGGTGGGCACGTGCTCGTCAACCCTCAACCTCCCACCCCCAACCTCTAACCCACCCCCATGAACGTCCTCATCGCCGACTCCTTTTCCGACCTCGGCATCGAACGCCTTCGCGAAGCCGGCCACGCCGTCACCGTCGAGGCCGGGCTCAAGGGCACTGCCCTGACCGAAGCGCTCGCCCGGCACGCGCCGCAGGTGCTCGTCGTCCGCTCGACGAAGGTCACTGCCGCCGACTTCGACGCCGACCCCGAACTCGAGCTCATCGTCCGTGCGGGCGCGGGGTACGACACCATCGACGTCGAGGGCGCGTCGCAGCGGGGGATCTTCGTCGCCAACTGCCCCGGCAAGAACGCGACGGCCGTGGCCGAGCTCGCCTTCGGGCTGATCCTCAGCCTCGACCGGCAGATCCCGGACAACGTGGCCGAGGCGCGGCAGGGGCGGTGGAACAAGGGCGCGTTCTCCGAGGCCTTCGGCATCAAGGGCAGCACGCTCGGGCTCATCGGGCTCGGCTCGATCGGGCAGGAGATGATCCCCCGCGCGAAGGCGTTCGGCATGCGCGTCGCCGCGTGGAGCCGCTCGCTCACCGACGAGACCGCCGCCGAGCTCGGCGTGGCCCGGATGGAAACGCCCCACGCCGTCGCCGCTGTCGCCGACATTATCTCCGTCCACGTGGCCTCCACCCCGCAGACCGAGGGGCTCATCGACCGCGCGTTTTTCGAGGCGATGGAGCCCAATACCTTCCTCATCAACACCTCGCGGGCCTCCGTCGTGGACGAGGAGGCAGCGCAGTGGGCGATGGACGAGAAGAACATCCGCTTCGCGACGGACGTGCCCGCCGGCGAGCCCGCAGGGAAGGAAGGGACGTTCGAGCACCCGCTCCTCGGCCACGCCAACTTCTACGTCACCCACCACATCGGCGCCTCGACGGAGCAGGCGACGGAGGCGATCGGGAACGAGGCCGTCCGCGTCGTGACGGCGTACGCCGAGACGGGCCGCGTCCCGAACTGCGTCAACCTCGCCGAGCAGTCGCCCGCCACGCACCTCCTCACCGTCCGCCACCGCGACCGCGTCGGCGTGCTCGCGCACGTGCTCGACGCCGTGAGCAAGGCGGGGTGGAACGTGCAGGAGATGGAGAACCTGATCTTCGCCGGGGCCGAGGCCGCCTGCGCCCGCATCCGCTTCGACGGCGACCCGAACGACGCGACGCTCGCCGCGATCCGAGGGCAGGGCGACGTGCTCGCCGCGTCCGTGATCGAGCTCTAGCGTGTCGGAGGGCTCGCCACCGTCGCTTCTCGCCGTGGACCTCGGGCTGCGGACGGGGCTCGCGCTCTACGGGGCGGACGGGCGGCTGCGGTGGTACCGCTCGCAGCACTTCGGCAGCAACGCCCGGCTGAAACGCGGGGCGTACGGCGTGCTGAACGGGCTCGACGGGCTGGAATACCTCGTGCTCGAAGGCGGCGGGACGCTCGCCGAGCTGTGGGCGAAAGAGGGCGCGCGGCAGGGGCTGAAGGTTCGCGTCGTCGACGCCGGGACGTGGCGCTCCGTCTTGCTCTACCCGCGCGAGCAGCGGACGGGCACCGACGCGAAGGCCGCGGCCGACACCCTCGCCCGGCGCGTGATCGCGTGGTCCGACGCCGCCCGCCCGACCTCGCTTCGGCACGACGCGGCGGAGGCGATCCTCGTCGGGCTGTGGGGCGTGCTCAAGGCGGGGTGGCTGCCCGCCGTCCCGCCCGAGCTGAGGCACGGGCGCGGCTAACCCCGGGGATCGGGCTTGTACGGGGCGGCTCCGGTACTGTATCCTCCCCCTCGTTCCACGGGCGCGGCGCGCCCGACCTGCCCCGACCAGCCCCGTCCCTCATGCGCTTCGTCTACGGTTTCGCCGGTGTGTTCCTCGCGCTCGGCCTCGTGCTCTACCCCCTCCTCGCCCTCTCGTTTTCGAGCGGGGCGCCCGCCACGTTCAACGGAGGACCCACCACCGACGGCGGGTTCAACCCCACGTGCGTCGTCTGCCACGGCTCGTTCGAGCTGAACTCCGGGGACGGCTCCGTGAGCATCGAGGCCCCGGCGTCGTTCCTGCCCGGGGAGACGATCGACATCGTCGTCACGGTCGAGAACACGACGCCGCCGGCCGGCGGGGGCAACCGGCAGGGCTTCGAGCTCTCCGCCCAACTACCCGACGGCACGCACGTCGGCACGCTCGGCTTCGACAACGTCCTCACGCAACTCGCCTCGGGCAACGAGGATTACGTCACGCACACCTCGGCGGGCAACGAGCTCTCGACGTGGACGATCCCGTGGACGGCGCCCGTGGACGCGCCCGACGCCGTGACGTTCTACGCCGCCGGCAACGCGGCGAACGGCGACGGCAGCCTGTCGGACGACTACATCTACACGACTACGTTGACCGTCCCGCGCGCGGCGGTTGCGAACGAGGACGGCGCAGCACCGCTCGCCGCCCGGATCGAGTCGGTGTACCCGAACCCCTTCGTCGAGTCGGCGCAGGTGGCGTACACGCTGGTGCAGGCGGGGCCCGTGACCGTCACGCTCTACGACGGCGTCGGCCGCGTGGTGCGGGTGCTGGAAGACGGCGCGCGCGGCGCTGGAGATCACACCGCCCGCGTCGAGGCGTCCGGCCTCGCGGCGGGCGTCTACTTCGTAGAAGTCCGCACGCCCGATGCCCGCATGAGCCGCCCGCTCACACTCGGCCGGTAGCGCCGGCAGCGTATCGAATAAACAGAGCGGCCCCGGAGCGCGATGCTCCGGGGCCGCCCGTGCGTTGAGGCGACGGCCGCTTACTTAAGCAGCACGACGCGGGTGCTCTCGGAGAACGCGGCGCCTTCGAGCCGGACGGTGTAGACCCCGCTCGGGAGGGCCGCTCCGTCGAGCACGACGGACTGCTTGACGCCGGCGGGCGGCGTGCCCTCGAAGAGCGTGCGGACCTCGCGGCCGAGCGCGTCGTAGAGCGTGAGCGTCACGCGCTGCGCCTCCTCGACCGAGAAGCGGAGCGTCGTCGTCTGGTCGAACGGGTTCGGATATGCCTTGTCGAGCGTGTATCCGCTCGGCGCGGCGCCCTCATCTTCGGTGCCGACGGGCGGGTTGTTGCTCCAATCGCCGATGGGGGTGAGGACCGGCCCGGAGGCGTAGCAGGTGCCGGGGTCGATGTCGTCCTTCGTCACGCCGGAGCGGTACCACAGCACGATGTCCTCGTCGAAGACGTCCTCGCCGTTGACGATCGTGACGCTGGCGTTGCCGCCGCCCTCGAACTTCGCGTCGCAGCTGGAGCCGGAGAAGCCGACGCCGTCGTCGTACTCGCCGGGCTGGTAGCGGGCCACGACGAAGTCTTCGCGGGCGAAGTTGTCGAGGGCCGGGATGCCGGTGTTCGGGTTCGCCGGGGTGTCGTAGTCCACCTCGCTGGGCGCGACGCGGTAGCCGCGCTCGGTGGCGAGGTCGAGCACGCTCCACGCGACGCCGTCGGCGGGTTCGTTCCAGAGCCGCGTCGTCTCCGTCTCGAACACCACGTCCTCGGCGACGGCACTGGTCTCGACGGCGTAGTCGCTCTCGCCGCCGTCGATGTCGAAGTCGAAGCGCCAGTAGGAGTGGTGGCGGCGGGGGTTCTGCGTGCAGGCGCTGCCCGTGGAGGTGAAGCCGAAGAGCGGGCGGATCGTCCCGTCGGCGTGGAACTCCCACCGCATCGTGTAGCGGTACCAGCCCGCGCTCATCTGCGTCGAGAGGACGAGGCGGTCGTCGAACCGCTCGACGGCGACGCCGGAGAACGAGCCGACGTCGGAGCAGCTGTCCACCTCGCCGTCGCCGTTGTTATCGACGCAGTTCGACGGCGTCACGTCGCACATCGTCGCGACGGTGCCGGGCGTGGATTCCGCGTAGCACGTGCCGACGGGGTTGTCGGCGACGAAGCGCTGGTCGGAGTAGGACCAGTCGCGGTAGCAGTTGCAGCCGGTCTCGTACTTCACGTTGAGGATCGGGACGTGGCCCCGCTTCATCACGAGGTGCCCGTTGTAGTAGACGTCGCGGATCTCGAGGCCGGAGGCGACGGTGCCGGTGCTGGAGGACGGCGGGAGGAAGGTGAGCGTCCAGACCGGGCTTACCCTGGAGCCCTCGGGCCACGAGATGGCCGTCGGGCCCTGGCTGTTACGGGGTGCGCAGGACTGCGCCAGAGCCGGGGCGACCGACAGGCCCAGCAGCGCGAGGAGGAGGAGGAGCTTCATAATCAGGAGGGCTGATAGCGAGCGAACGGAGGGGGCGAAGGCGGCGATGACGCGGGCCTAGAGGTCGGGGAAGAGGTCGCGCTCGATGATCGTCCGCGTCCGGAGGTCCACGACGACGAACTGGAGGGACTCCATCTTCGACGGCGGCATGATGTCGAACTGGAGGCAGCGCGCGGGCGCGGCGCAGGCGGGGTACTGGTCGGCGAAGAGGATGAAGCCGCCCTCGACCGTGGCGTTCGAGCGGGCCGCGACGCCAGCGATCGCCTCATCCGCGAGGATGATGGCGCGGGCCTCTTCGATCTCCTCGGCGCTCGGGGCCCCCGGCGGCGCGACCTGGACGGTCTCGACGAGGGTGCCGGACGTGTCGTATGCGTTGCGGAGCGCGATGCCCGTATCGTAGTCGTAGACCACGTCGTAGCGGTAAACGGTTTCGGTTCCGTCGGACAGCTTCACGGGGTCGTCCCAGGAGCTGAGGACGCGGGCCGACTCTTGCGCGACGGCGTCCGTCGCCACCGAGCACAGGGCCGCCACGGCGAGCAGGAGCGTGAGACGTTTCATAAAGGCAGGCATGGAGAGAGGGGAGCGTGGAAAGGGAGCGGGGGCGGGGTGGATCCTGTTAATATACACGTTGCGTGAAGGGCCGCCTAGCCTCCACGGCACCGGATTGCACCCGCTCACCGGACGATGACGAAACGCTGCGTCGCTTGCCGAGCGCCCGTCGTGAGGCGGACGAGGTAGACCCCGCTCGGCAACCCGGTGGCTTCGAACGTGACCTCGTGTGCCCCGGCGGTGCGCGGCCCATCGGCGGCCGTCGCGACGCGGCGGCCGAGCACGTCGTAGATGGCGAGCGTCACGTCGGCCGCGTCGGGGAGTGAGAAGCGGAGCGTGGCGGACCCGCGCACCGGGTTCGGGAACGGCGCGGCGAGCGCGAGTGCCTCAGCCGCCGTGCCGTCCTCATTCGCGACGGGAAAGGGAGGGAGTTCGAAGAGGTAGACGCCGGCCTCGCCCGCCGTGAGCGCGAGGAGGTTCTGCGTGTCATCATAATCAGACTTGCGGTTCGTGGCTACGCCGATGCCTCGGTCGGACGAGGCGAAGCTGCCGTTGCCGAAGAACCCATGGTCGAACCGAAGCAAACCGAAGAAGTCGTCTGCGACGTACGCGACGTCGAATAACACGTCGACATTTACGAAGACCGTGGCCGTGACGTCGCGGGCCTGCGTGACTACGCTGTGCGTTTCGAGCGTTCGGAGGTTAGTCGGCGGGAAGAGGGCGACGGCGCGCAGCCCTTCCTGACCGTCAGCGACATACGCGCCGGTGCCTTCTGCGAGGTGGATAGCGTTGAGAAAGCTCCAACTCGGCTCAGCGTCGAGTTGTACGATGTTCGCGGGGTCGGTCACGTCGAGCGCGACTATCCCCTCGCCCAAGCTCACGACGTACGCGATCAAGCCGGATTGGCGCAGGTCGATCGTCGCTACATCCACGGCGCTCGCGCCAACGGGGAAGCGGCCGAGTTCCGTGACACTCGCCGGATCGCTCACGTCGAGGACGTGGAGCCCGCCGAGGCCATTCGCGAGGTAGACCGTCACGGTATCGCCCGTGCTCTCGACGTCGAGCCCGAACGCCGGCCCGCTTGCGTAGCCGCCGACGATCTGCGGATCCGCCGGGTCGCTCACGTCGAGGATCGTCAGTCCGGTCCCGCTGCCGCCGGCATCGGTGACGTAGGCGAGGCCGTCTTCCACAAAGACCTCTTGCGTGTTTGGTGGCACGTCGATCCGGGCTATCTCAACGGCCTCGCTGCCGCTCGCGTCGAAGATGCGGAGGCGGCCGCCGAGGTCGGTGACGTAGAGGATCTCGTCATCGAAGAACGGCTTATGCGCGAAGCCGCCGTTCTCGAAGAAGAGGAGTTCACCGGGGGACTCCCCGCCGTCGAGCAGGTGCAGCCCTCTGAAGCGCTCGGCGAGGTAGACGGCGCTCGGCGTGTTCTCGGACGCGTACACGTCGACGCTCAGGGACTGATTGGCGGGGAAGAAATCCAGTTCCGTGATCGCGGCCGGATCCGAGACGTCGAGCGTGCGGAGCCCGTCGAGCCCGGCGAGGTAGGCCGTGTCCCCGTCGAAGGCGACCTCGTACGTCGTCTCCCCGCCCAGGTCGAAGCGGCCGATCTCGCGCGGCGTGACCGGATCGGTCACATCGAGGGCGATCAGGCCGAATTCGCCCGTCAGCCACGCCACGGTGTCGCGCACGACCACGTAGGTGGAGAACTCGCCGGCCGTGTCGAAATGGCCGAGTGCCGTTGGGACCGTAGGGTTGGCGAGGTCGAACGTGCGGAGACCGTCGGCGCCGGTAGCGACGAACAGCGTGGTATCCGCCACGAAGACGCCGTTCGAAGAGCCGGGCACGCTCAGCGTCCGAAGCTGGACGGGGTTCTCCGGATCGGCTACGTAGTACACCACGATGCCGCCGGAGCCGCGCCCGGCATACGCATAATTCCCTCCGACAGCTACGGCAAGGAGGTCCTGTCCCTCGATCCGTCCCACTTCTTGCAGGCCGTCGAAGCTGGACAGGGAGAGGATCCGCAGGCCTTTGCTCTTGCGGAGGGCGACGTAGAGGAGCGCCCCCTCCACGACGGCGTCGGCAGGCTGCGCATCGAGCGAGATCCGGCCGATTTCGCAGGGGCACTCGTTTGGGTCGGAGGCCACGAAGGGCTCGACGGAGATGAGCGCGCTGCCATCTTGGTAGACGAAGGCCGGGAGTTGGCCGTCCCCGATTGCGAAAGAGATGTCCCGAACCAGTTTCGTCGAGCCGGAGGGGAGGTGCTGCCGCAGCGTGAGCGTTTCGCCGGGCTCGACGGGCAACAGCGTGTCGGGCGGGGCTTCGAGCCCGACCGGGATGGGCTCTCCGGTCTGCGGATCGAAAACGGGGGCCGTCGATTGGGCCGCGACGCTGGAGGCGAGCGCGAGCAGGAGAGCGAGCAGCGAGGAGAAGCGGAAGCACGTAGCGAGAGGCATCGGCGTCGGCGTCGGGAACGGGAGGGGCGGCGGACGGAGTACACGGTAGCACATCGCGCCTACCCACGCAAGGCTTCACCCCCGATTCCCGTGCTCGTCGACGAACACTTTTTCTCCTGCCCCTACTGCGGCGAGACGATCTCGATGGTCTTCGACCTCTCGATCCCGGAGCAGTCCTACATCGAGGACTGCGAGGTCTGCTGCAACCCGATCCGCGTTCGCTACGTGACGGACGGGGAGGCGGTCACGGCGTTCGACGCCGTCGGCATCGAGCAGTAGCCGCCGAGCGGTGATCCGGTTCAAGCTGGCGCGCGCGGCGTGCGACGGAGCGTCGCGAGCATGTCCTCGACGCTCGTGAGCTTGACGCGGGGCCGGCCCGCCGCCTCGCCGAGCGCGACCTCGTGCGCGTCGAGCCGCCGCCAGTCGGCGTAGTCGAAGCAGGCGGGCTGCCGGGTGCGGACGAGCCGTTCGGCAGCTTCGGCGTCCGGGGCGGCGGGGCCGAGCGTGACGCCGCGGTCGGCGTCTTCGAGCATCGCGTTCGCCGTCTCGTGCGCGTCGGGCTTGTTCGTCCCGATGACCCCGCTCGGCCCGCGCTTGATCCACCCGGCAACATAGAGGCCGGGGATGGGCGTGCCGTCGGCGTCGGTGACGCGCCCGCCTTCGTTCGGCACGATGCCGCGCCGCTCGTCGAAGGGGACGCCGGTGAGGGCGACGCCGCGGTAGCCTACGGAGCGGAAGACGAGCCCGGCCTCGATCTCCTCGGTCTCGCCGGTCGGCCGCGGGCGCAGCCGGTCCGAGCCGTCGTCCACGAGTTCGTTGCGGACGATGCGGACGCCCTCGACGCGGTCGTTGCCGAGGATCTCGGTGGGGGAGACGAGGAAGCGGAGGACGATCCGGCGGCGCTTGCCCGAGGGCGACCGCTCGGCGTAGTCCTGCAAGAGTGCGACCTGTTTCGTCGCCTGCCGGTCCTGTGCAGCTTCCAACTCCGCCTCGCTCAGCGGGTCGAGCGCGACCTCCTCGGGGCGGGCGAGCACGTCGGCATCTTCCATCTCGCCCAACTCCTTCACCTCGGGATAGGTGAACGCCGCCTGCAACGGCCCCCGTCGCCCGAGCAGGACGACCTCGCGCACGCGGCTCTCGCGGAGGGCGTCGAGCGCGTAGTCGGCGATGTCCGTCGCCGCCAGCTCGTCGGGCGTGCGGCAGAGGATGCGCGCCACGTCCACCGCCACGTTCCCCACACCGACGACGACGGCGCGCTCGCAACGCAGGTCGAAGGCGCAGTCGCGGAACTCGGGGTGGCCGTTGTACCACGCGACGAACTCGGTGGCGGAGTGGCTCCCCGGGAGGTCCTCGCCGGGGATGCCGAGGCTGCGGTCCGTCTGCGCGCCCGTCGTGAAGAGGACCTGGTGGTAGTGCTCGGCGACGTCGGCGAGCGTGAGGTGCTCGCCGAAGCAGACGTTGCCGAAAAACCGGAAGCGCGGGTGGTCGGCGACCCTCTCGAAAACGCGCGTGACGTTTTTGATCTTCTGGTGGTCGGGCGCGACCCCGCTGCGGACGAGGCCGAACGGCGTCGGCAGCCGGTCGAAGAGGTCCACGGCGACGCCGTCGTGGCGGAGGAGGCATTCGGCGGCGTAGAACCCGGCGGGGCCGGCGCCGACAATAGCGACGTGGAGGGGGGACGCATCGGTGCGGACGTGAGACATGGGCGTTCCGGTTCGGGGCGCGGTGCCGGCCGATGGCAGGCGGGGGTTAGGAGCGAGTGTTAACATACAGTGAAGTGGCATCACGCGGCGGGTGCCGAGTCATCTCGTCCCCCAAACCCCACGTGCACGGGCCGAGCGCCGACGCCGCTCGTGCGCTACCTTCAGGCCATGCGTGCTTCCCTCACTCCCTATCGCCCCATCGCCGTGTTCCTGGCGAAGATGCTCGCCGTCTACGTCGTGTGGTACGCCGTCTACGACCTGTGGCTGCTCCCCGACGGCCGCCTCGACGCCGTCGTCTCGCGCAACCTCGCCGTGCTCAGCGGCGGCGCCCTGCGCCTCGTCGGGGTCGACGTGTTTGTGGAGGGGCGGACGGTAATCCTGGCCTCCGGCCGCGGCCTCTTCATCGCCGACGACTGCACGGGGCTGACGACGGTGGGGCTGTTCGCGGGCTTCGTGCTGGCGTTTCCGGGGAGCGCACTGCGGCGGGCGCTGTTCCTGCCGGCCGGCGCCCTCGCCATCCACCTCGCGAACGCCGGGCGCCTCGCGTTCCTGACATGGTTCCACGGAGCCCGTCCTGAGCACTTCGACGCCGTACACGAGTGGGGCATCCTGCCTTTTTTCTACGGCGTCGTGTTCGTCCTGTGGATGGTGTGGGTCCGCGTCGGGGCAGTGGGAGGTTCACCGCCTCGCACGGCCGCGGCGAGCCCAGCACCGCGCCACGCGGTGGGCTGACGATGGGACGAACGGAGCGGCCATCGGGGCGGTCTCGGCGCGTACTCCTCGGACTCGTGATGGCCGTCGTGCTCCTCGTCGTGCATATGACGGCGTGGCGGGCGGTTCGGAACGCGTTCGTCGTCCACGTCGCCTATCCCCTCGTAGCAGCCATCGATACGGAGCGGGCCGACGGGTACGCGCTCGATGCCGCGAGCTACGAGCGGACGATTACGGCGACGCGGACAGGCGGGGAAGAGAAAATCTACCGAGCGCCAGCGAACATGGACTACCTCCTGGCCGCCCTCGTGCTGATCGCCGTATTCCCTCGGCGGCCGTACTGGTTCTGGCTGTGGCTGGCCCACCTCGCGGTCGGCGGGCTGGCGCTGGCAGCGTTCGCCCTCGGCGTTGGGTGGACCGACGCGGGGTTCGCCGCCGAGACGTTCCTTCGGGTGTACGCCGCGCGCGCCGTGAGCCTGCTCGCCGTGCTCGCCGCCCTAGCCCCAGCATGGGCGGAACGGCTTGGTCTGCCTACGACGCACGGGGAGGAGGGAGGTCGTTAGTAACGGCGAAGGAAAAAACTGCCGCGCGACGCGAGTCCTTGCAAAGAGAGAAGATGGGGATACATTTTCACACCGCAGGGGGGCGGAAGTGCAGATTGTGCTTGACCCTTATGAGCAAAGCGCTTATCTAGTGGCGTAAATCATGTCGCCAGTAGTGGCAAGAGTGGGGGCGATTACTAACTCCTTGCTCCTCACCTCTTGCGGTACCGAACCGAGTATTCGTCACCGAGAATCAGCTATGCATGTACGTGTCTGCCTCCGTCGCCTTGCCCTGGTCGTCGGCCTCCTCGTCGCAACGGCGGCGGCGGCTCCGGCGCAAGAGATGCCCGAGTGGGCCGCCCCGCAAGAGGCGGAGCGCCCCCAGCCGCCGGGGTCCCTCGAGTCCTTCGAGTGCCCGAATGCGAACCCGAACTGCCGAGACATCAACCCGGCTCCCGTCGATGGCGGCCTCGCCCTGCTTGCGCTCCTCGGCACCGGCTACGCCGTCCGCCGCCTCCGCCGCCGTTCGGAAGGGGGCGCGGAATAAAGCGACCGAATTCTCTCTGTGCTGCACCTCTCCCCGTGCGAGACCCTGACTTTGACTACGATCATGCCACGCATTCTGTTACCGATTCTGTTACTCACCTGGCTAGGCACTGTCCAAGTCACGAACGCTCAAGATGGGCAACTCATCGTCGATGGGGAGCCCATCGTTATCGATTTCGACGGGTTCACCGGAGCAGGCTTCGCGCCGGACCCGGCACCCGGACAACTCGACTCGTACATCTTTACGGTGCAAGGACTCAGCGAAGGGGATGTCGGGTACGGCGATACCCGTACGGCTGGTGACTTCGCGCGAGGGCCGGCCGCTGGCGGTGTGACTTCCGGCGGGATTTACGCCGGGAATCCGAGCGACGATGAGGCGCCCTGGCTGTTCGCGCAGCCAACTAGCTCCGATTTCGCGCCAGGCACGTTCACCGTGCGATATGAGAACGCTTCGGGTCAGACCATCACGGCCATCGACCTGAGCTATCAGGTCAAGGTGTTCAACGATCAGGGCCGGTCGAGTAGTTGGAATCTCAGCGTCTCGACCAACAACGAGAGTTACGCACGCATACCCGCGCTCGATTACGCTTCGCCCGCCGCCGCTGATGCCACGCCGGTGTGGCAGAGCGCGGGGAGGAGTACGACGATCACCGACCTGAACATCGCAGACGGAGGGTTCTTTTACGTCCGGTTCACCTCTGCTGATGTGGGTGGGTCGGGCAGCCGAGATCAGATCGGCGTCGACAACATCACGTTGACGGCCGCTTTGGAACCGAGCGGCGCCACGGTCCGCTTCGCTGAAGATGCGGCGACGGTGACGGAGGGCGGCATGTACAGCCTCGTCGTCGAACTCGTGGACGCTAACAACGATTTCGTCGTGGTTTCTGTCGAGACGATGTGCTTGGACGACGACGTGACGCCGACCTCTACGACCCGCCAACTCAGCGATAGCAACCCGACGGCCACGGTCCGGCTTACGGCGACACAGGACATGACGGAGGAGGATACAGAGCAGTGCGCCTATGACCTCACCATCGTCGACGTGGATGGCAATGTGACCTTGGGCTCGCCGAGCACGTTCGTCCTCACGATCGAGGACGATGACCAGGCGCCGTTCGTCGACAACCGTCTCCTCATCTCGGAGTTCATGGCGGACCCAGTAGGTTCCGACTCCGACGCCAATGGCGAGTACATCGAGCTCTTCAACAACACCACGCGGCCAATCGGCCTCGACGGATACACGATTAGCGATGCGTCGGGCAACTCGGACACCATTGATGGCGTGACGATCCAGCCAGGAGGCTTCGTCGTGCTGTGCTTCAACAGCAACGTCAACGCCAACGGCGGCATCGCGTCGTGTGATTACGACTACTCCGGCGTTACGCTGAACAACGGGAGCGACGACATCGTCCTGCAGGACCCGGCGGGGAGCATCGTCGATATCGTCCGGTACACCAGTTCGTGGATCGCGCCGGGCGTGTCCACGGTGTACGTCGGGAGTCCCAGCGGCGACAATTCGGTACTCGGGAACTGGGCGGAGTCGATCTCGCGCGAGGGCCGATACAACGACGACACCGTGCTCGGCGACGACGGCTCGCCGGGGACGAACGGCGTCCACGGCAATCTCGTCAGCCCCTTCGGCGTCGACATATCCGCGTACTGCTACACGCAGGCGAGTGGGGATTGGAGCGACTCCGCTACGTGGACGAACTGCTCCGAGGGCGTGCCCGGTGTCGGGGATGCGGCGGCAGTGCTCGCCGAGTTCACTGTGTCTGTTACCGAACCCGTGGAGGTCAATGTCGTCGTCGTCGAAGCAGGACCTCAGCCGGGCTTCGCTCCTGATGGGGGCCCCGACGCCGCGCGGAGCGGGGAGTTCGACGGGTTTCTCATCGTGGAGACGGCCTTCGCCGCGGAGGTGATGACGGTAGCCGGCGACGCCGTGGTGACGGGAGAGGGGGCCGTCAGCATCGGCACGGACCTCTCGGTGCTGGGAAGTCTGATGACAAACGACGCGGTGACGCTGCGCGCCACGGAAAACGGCCCGGCGCACTACACGGAAGAGCTCTTCGGTTCCATCGAGGGGAGGCTCACCGCCGAGCGCCGCTACGTCGACGACGCGGGGGGCAAAGGGGCCGGCTCGTTTCGGGGCATCTTCCCGCCGTTGAAAGGCGTCACGTTCGCCCAACTCAACGACGACTTCCAGACGCAGGGCGGCATCGGAAGCGACTTCCCCGACGCGCAGCCGAACCTCTACCGGTTCGACGCCCCGAGCCAGCATTTCCTCGCCATCACCGATTACACGAGCGAGTTCGACCCGGACAGCGGGTACGTTTTCTACATGTTCGACTTCGACATCCCGAGCACATGGGACGTGACGGGCACCCTCCGCGATGAATACTCGCTCGACCTCCACTATAACGATGACGGGGACGGCAGCAACGACTTCAACTGGGTGCCGCAGCCGTTCCCGGGCCCGATCGATTTCAGGGAGTTGTACCGGAACAGCACCTTCTTCCCGGACAGCATCAACGCCACGCTCTACGTGCTCGACCCGGTGACGGAAGAGTTCCGCATCTACAATGCCCTCACCGGAACGGGCACCGAGCCGGGGAGCCGGGGAGCGGGCCGCTACGTCGCCGCGTTCCAGTCCTTTGTTGTACGGACCAACGCGCCGGGCACGACGCTCAACTACACCTACGACATCATGGACACGGGTGAGTCGGTGCTGCTCGTCGGCCGGGGGGACTTCGGCGGCGAGGACGAGGTGTCGCCCCATGTGCGCCTCGAGCTGGCGGGCGAGGGCTCGGCTGAGGGGCTCGGGTCGACGCAGACGTACCTCGTGTTCTACCCGGATGGGGAGGAGGGCTACGACCCCGCCGATGCGGCGATGCTGTTCCCGTTCTCTGCCGACTACGCCACGCTCGTCCTGATGGATGCGGCGGGGCAGGATCTGGCGATGGACGCGCGCGGCCTCGCGCTCACGACCGAGACGTTCAACGCCCGCGTCGCTACGACGCAGCCGGGCACGTATACCCTCACGTGGCCGACGATTCACGAAGTCCCCGCCGGCTGGAGCCTCACCCTGCTCGACACGGACACGGGGAATGAGGTGAACCTCCGCGACCAGTCCAGCTACACCTTCGAGGTGGGCGGCCCGACGGCGGCGCGGCGTAGCACGGCGCTGAGCACCCTCCTCCCGGCCCAGTCCAACACCTCGGCGCGCTTCGTCATCAGCGTGAGCGCTACGACGACGGCGGGCGAGGACACGGGCACCGCGCCGGGCGAGTTCGCACTCGACGGCGCGTATCCCAACCCATTTGCCACGACCGCGACGATCCGGTACGCGCTGCCGCATGCCTCAGATGTTCGGCTGACGGTGTACGACGTGCTCGGCCGCGAGGTCGTGACGCTCTTCGAGGGCGCGCGCGAAGCGGGCCGCTACGCGGCGACAGTGTCCGGGCTCGGACTCTCCGGGGGTGTTTACTTCGTCCGCATGACGGCGGATGGGTTCGCCGAGACGAAGAAGTTCGTGGTGTTGAACTGAGCGTATACTTTTAACCCCACCAGGCCTCGCCCCGCCGAACCCTCCGTTCGGTGGGGCGAGGCGTATTACGCATACCTGGTCGTTGAAAGGGAGCGGCGGGCCGGACGTACACCAGAGCTTCATGTATAAAAACGAAGAGAACGGCCGATACCTTCGGAGTGGCGCGGAGCATGGGTGTCGCAGCCCCTTATCTTAGCGCACGTGACACGGCACATCGAAACCTAAATATGTGTGTTTTGTCCCTGCCATTTTATTCGCCGTCGCGGTCGATTTGGAGACGGGATCTCGCATTTGAAGGCACGCTAGAGCGTAGGAATTGATATTATGAGTGAATCGAACGAGTCGGCGCGTTTCAATACCCCTGATATGGAGAACGGCAGGGTTGGACCGAACGGACACGGCGCTCAGCCCGTGAATACGCTCCTGAGCGGAGGCGCGCTCCCCGGCTACCCCTCGCTTGTGGAGGAGGAGGGGCTCACCCTCGCGGAGCTGCTTCGGATGCTCCGCCAGGAGTGGCGGCTGATCGTCGCCGTGTTCCTGCTCGTGGTGCTGGCCGTCGCGGCGTACACGTTCACGCGGCAGCCGGTCTACCAGGCGTCGAGCGTCGTGCTCGTGGATACGAACGGCCGGCGGGCCTCGGGCGGGACCTCGCTCGAAGACCTCCTCTCGGTGGGCGGGTCGAACCGGACGCTCTACAACGAGGTCGAGATCCTGCGGCAGTCGCTGCCGCTGGCGGAGCGCGTGGGGGCACGTCTTCTGGAGGAAGCCCCCGAAGGCACGCCGCTCGCTGGGGGAGTAGAGGGGGTATCGCCGACGGTGAACGTGACGGCCCGCCAGATTATGGCGGGCCGCGTCCGCTTCGCTCCCATCAACGACCGCGCCGACCTCATCACGATCACGGCGATGAGCACGGCGCCGGCCGAGGCCGCGCTCATCGCGAATCTCTACGCCGAGGAGTACCGGAATCGGAGTCAGGAGACGAGCCGCGCCAGCGTCGTCAGCTCTCGGGCGTTCATCGAGGAGCAGGCGCAGAAGCGCAGCGAAGAACTGAGCGGCGTCGAAGACCGCCTCACCGAGTTCATGACGCGGGAAGGGGCCGTGGCGCTGGACTCGGAAGGCCAGAACGCCGTGTCGCAGATCGCGGCGATCGACGCGGCCATCGAGGAATCGCGGGTCGAGATCGAAGTCGAGCGGGCGGCGTTGCGCTCGCTCGAGCAGCAGGTGGAGGAGGTCGAGCCCGGCCTCGTCCGGCGGATCGCCTCGGGCGTGGAGAACGAGATCCGCGTGCTGCAGGAGCGGATCGCCCAGCTCGAACTCCAGGCCAGCGACTACTACGCCGTCGACCCGTCGCTGCGCGGCAACGAGAGCGCGAACGAGGACCTCCGTGTGATCACGACGAGCATCGCGGGCTTGCGCCAGCAGGTGGACGCGCTCTCCCAGCAGTACGTCCGGGAGGTACTTGCCGTAGGCGGCATGGGGCCGGAGGCGGGCGGGTCCGCGCTGTCGTACGTCACCCAGCTCAAGCGGCAGGTCGTCGAGAAGCGGATCCGAATCCAGGGCCTTCAGGCGCGGCTCGCCGTGCTGCAGAACCAGCTCCAGTCGTACGAATCGCG
Organism: Rhodothermales bacterium; assembly: GCA_039944855.1. Classification (NCBI taxonomy): domain Bacteria; kingdom Pseudomonadati; phylum Rhodothermota; class Rhodothermia; order Rhodothermales; species Rhodothermales bacterium. The sequence goes on from JBDUXZ010000034.1 coordinate 24,342, forward strand.
CCTGCGCGACATCCCACGGCAGACGATCGAACTCGCCCAGCTCTCGCGGCAGCGGCAGTCCACGGAGCGGACGTACCTCTTCCTCGTCGAGAAGCTGCAGGAGGCCCGGGTGGCCGAGGAGTCCGAGCTCGGCTACGTCGAGGTCATCCGTCGGGCGGACGTGCCGTGGCAGCCGGTCAGCCCGCAGCCGCTGCGCAACATGCTCGTCGGCATGCTGTTCGGTCTCGTGCTCGGCGTCGGGCTCGCGCTCATGCGGCGGACGCTCGACCACCGCATCCGTACGCCGGAGGACCTCCGCCAGCACGGGTTCAGCGTGCTCGGCGTGGTGCCGGACATGGCCGACATCATCAAGCGGAATTTCGGCGGCAAAGACCTCGTCCGCATCGACTCCCACGAGGTGCGGGCGACGCTCGCGGCGGCGCTGCACCCGCTCTCGCCGGTGACCGAAGCGGTGCGCCACCTCCGGACGAGCATCCGGTTCAGCCTCCCCGACAAGCGCGTGCAGGTGCTCCTGCTGACGAGCTCGGGCCCGGGCGAGGGCAAGTCGACCACGGCGATGAACCTCGCGATCTCGATGGCGCAGGCCGGCCACCGCACGCTCCTCGTCGACGCCGACCTCCGCCGCCCGACCGTCCATAGCCACCTCAACATCCCGCGGCAGAACGGGCTGAGCGAGCTCCTCTTCCGCTCCAGCCCGCCCGATTGGGAGGCGTTCCGCCGCCGGCTGAAGGTGACGTGGGACCACTTCGACGACGAGGTGGAAAACCTCTACGTGCTGCCCGCCGGGAAGTCTGTGCCGAGCCCCGCCGAGCTCCTCGGCTCGCGGCGCCTCCGCGACCTCGTGGGCGAGATGCGCCAGGCCTTCGACATCGTCATTTTCGACACGCCGCCCGCGCTCGCCGTCACGGACCCCGTGCTCGTCGCAACGCTCTGCGATGCGGCCGTCCTCGTGGCCGTGGCGAAGGAGACGGACTGGACGACGCTGGAGCGCGCGCGCGAGCACCTCGAAGTGTCCGGGGTGCCCGTGATCGGGTGCGTGCTCAACAAGTTCACGGGCCGCGAAGCGAAAGGCTACGGGTACGGCTACGGGTATGGCTACGGGTACGGCGCCGCCGACAGCTTCGCGCTCTCGAGCGGAGCGGAATCCCCGTCCACCCCGGCGTCCGTCGAGGTGTGACGCCGGACGTAGTCTGCGCCCGCTGTATTCTGCCTTCCCCCTCCAGTCCCGCCGCTCGATGCGTCTCGCCCTCTTCCTCTTCTGCTTCACGATGCTCGGCGCCGGTTCCGCCGAGGCGCAGACCCTCACGACGAACTCGGGCGTAGCGGTCTATCGCTACGCAAACCCGGGGCAGCCGACGATGGACGTCCGCGTGTGGGGGGCCGTCCGGTCGCCCGGCGTCTATCAGGTGGAGCGCGACATGGACCTGATCGAGGTGCTGACATTGGCGGGTGGGCCTTCCATTCCGTCAGCGGACGACCGATCGGTGCGGAACGTGCACGTCGAGATCCTACGCGAAGCGGCGGCCGGCCGCACCGCCGTGCTGACGACGACGCTCGACGCGCTGACAGCGCTGGACACGCCGCTCCCGGACTTGCAGGACGGCGACCTCGTCAGCCTCTCCGTGCAAACGCAGCAGCGCTTCACGTGGCGCGACGCGCTCAGCGTCACGACGTCCGTCGCGGCGCTCGCCGTCCTCGTGCTCCGGATTCTTGAGTAGGAGTCTCGCTCGCGAAGAGGACGAAGTCGGAGCGGCGAGGGGACAGCGCGGTAGTGGGAAACCGTTGGCGGGACGGGCGTACAGTGGGGTGCGTCCTACTACCTCTATCGTCCCTCTCGTGCTGGCTCTCATGGTGAAATACGCACCGATCATCGTCCTCGTCGCCGCATTCGTTTTCAATGGGTGCGAACTGGAGACGACCCCGGCTCCCGCAGCTTCCGAAGTGGACGCGCAGCCCGATGCGACCGATGAGAGGCAGGACGCAGCCGAGGCCCTTGCCGAGAGCGAGCGCGTCCTTTCGACGAACCTCGACCGGATCCTGGCGCACGCCGATTCCATCGAGTCCGCGCTCCGGCCCGTCCCCCTTCTTACGACGGCCCAGACCCGCACCTTTGACCGCTACCGCAACGACGACCACCTCGCTGTCGCCCGTCGCCTCGGGGTCCCGCAGCCGGTCGGCGCGAACGCTCGGGAGCGGCTGCTCGCCGAGGGCCGCCTGGTGCGGCTGGACAACTCTCATTACTGGACCGTCCGCGGTCTCGACTACTCCACGGCGCTCGTTACACCCGACGTGGAAGGGTTGTTGACTGAGATCGGCGAGCGGTTTCAGGCACGGCTAGCGGATCTGGGCGTGCCACCGCTCCGGCTCGAAGTGACCTCCGTGTTGCGGACGGCTGAGGACCAGGCCAGCCTCCGCCGCGTCAATCCCAACGCCGCCCGCGGTGAGAGCACGCACATGTACGGGACGACCGTCGACATCGCATACAGCAGCTTCCGCCCGCCGTCGGAGCCGGTGCTGGCGCTCGACACGGCCGAGGCGCCGTGGCTGGAGCCTCACTTGCGCCGGATGGAGGACGCGGCGACGGAGGCCGGAGCCGCACGGATGTCGCGCGAGTTGCAAGCGGAGCTCGGCCAGGTTCTCCGCGAGATGCAGGCCGAAGGCAAGGTGATGGTGACGATGGAAGTCCGCCAACCGGTCTTCCACATCACCGTCGCTCGCTCCTACGACGAGGGAGCCTGAGTTCGCCCACGGCCGACGCGGCGCATCCCTGCACGAGGTCTACACACGGTGAGCGGACCTTGAGGAGTGTTCGGCCGTATACAGACCATTCGCGTGAGTGATTTTCGCGCGGCCTGCCGCGATGTCCGTTACCAATGCGCTGAGGCGCACTGCCTATGTCTAAGCAACAGCCTATCCAACTCGAAGGCGTCGTCACCGATGCCCTTCCCAACGCTCAGTTTCGAGTCGAGCTCGAGAACGGTCACAAGATCCTCGGCCTGCTTTCCGGCAAGATGAGGAAGTTCTTCATCCGCATCCTCCCCGGCGACCGTGTCGACGTGGAGATGTCGCCGTACGATCTCTCTAAGGGCCGGATCGTCTACCGATACAAGTAAGATGTAAGCCGCGTGAGGGTATCGGTTTGCTTAGCCGATGCGGGACGCCGTGAGTAAGGGAGCCTCCCACCCCTTGCTCCCCACGTAGCGAAGCCGCTTTCCCCCTTTCGTACGAAGAGGGCGCCCCCGAGGCTCGGGAGCGCCCTCTCTACGTTTGTGCCCGCCTGGTCTACGGCGCGCTGCCAGGTCCGATGCTCGCCGCTTGAGCGGAGGCGGGCAACCGCTGCACGGCAGGATACGGAAGCGTGGGAGGGGAAGCTATCAGGCTTTCCCGGAATAGGCGTTAGGAATGGGCCCCGTGCTCGGGTGCGATACCGACACGAAAGGGCAGAGATACTTTGCGCTCGTACACCCTAAGCCGGCGTGAATCGGCTCGTGTTGCCACTGGAGTCCGAATGCGTTCCGCGAGGTTGAGGTCGGGTGGAGCGCGTGCAATGATTCCGTTAAGAGCACCCGATGCACTCGGATGGGCGCGCAGACGCTTTATCATGCGGACTGCCTGGCCGATACCGGGCCTGTTCGCCAGCATCATCGCTTCGCAGTGTCCCGAGATCTGAACCGGGACGGGTCGGGCGAATTCAAGCCCACCTCCCCAAACGTTCCCCTCCTGTGCCCCCTGACGCCCTCCGTTCCTTCCTGCCTGCCGAGCCGCTCACGTGGACGGTTACAGGGTGCGCGGGGTTCATCGGCTCGAACCTGGTGGAGGCGCTGCTGAGCGCGGGGCACCACGTCGTCGGGCTCGACGACTTCTCGACGGGCTACCGACATAACCTCGACGACGTGATAGGGCGGGTGGGGGCCGAAGCCACCGCGCGCTTCACCTTCATCGAAGGTGACATCCGTGACCTCGACGCGTGCCGTCGGGCGTGCGAAGGTGCCGACGTCGTGCTGCATCAGGCGGCGCTCGGGTCGGTGCCGCGTTCCATCGAAGACCCACTTTCGACGCACGCCGTCAACGTTGACGGCTTCGTGAATATGCTCGTCGCCGCGCGCGACGCGGGCGTGGGCCGCTTCGTGTACGCCTCGTCGTCGTCCGTGTACGGCGACCATCCGGGGTTGCCGAAGGTGGAAGCCGAAGTCGGCACGCCGCTGTCGCCCTACGCCGTGTCGAAGCGGACGGACGAGCTCTACGCCCGCACCTTCCAGGACCATTACGGGCTCGAAGTCATCGGCCTCCGCTACTTCAACGTGTTCGGGCGGCGGCAGGACCCGAGCGGTGCGTACGCTGCCGTGATCCCGAAGTGGATCGGCCAGCTTCTCGACGGCGACCGGCCGATGATCTTCGGCGACGGCGAGACGAGCCGGGACTTCTGCTACATCGCGAACGTCGTGCAGGCCAACCTTCGAGCCGGTATCGCGCCGAGCGACGCCACCGGCACGGTCTACAACATCGCGTACGGCGATCGCACGACGCTCAACGGACTCTACGCCGCCATCGTCCAGAACATCGAGGCGGAGCGGCCGGACCTGACGCTGCCCGAGGCCGAGTACGGCCCGTTCCGCTCCGGAGATATTCGCCACTCGCTCGCCGACATTGGTCAGGCACGCGCACGCATCGGCTACGCGCCGACGCACGCCGCCGCCGACGGGCTCCGCGAAGCGATCTCGTGGTACCTCGCCACCTATGCCTCCAGCCCGTCGCCCTCCGCCTCGTCGGTCGGCTGACGCTACGTTCTCTTTTTTCTCTTCGATCTCCACTTTCGCAGTCCGCACTATGTCCGCTGCTAACACGCCCGAAGCGCTCCAGGGCCTCCTCGCCCGTATCGACGACAAGACCGCCCGCGTGGGCGTCATCGGCCTCGGCTACGTCGGCCTCCCGCTTGCCGTCGTCTTCGCCGAGGCGGGGTTTCAGGTCGTCGGCATCGACGTGAATCAGCGCGTCGCCGACGGCCTCAACGCCGGCACGTCGCACATCGAGGACATCCCTGACAGCCGGCTCGGCCCGCTCGTCGAGCAGGGGCTGATCACGGCGACGACCGACTTTAGCCTGCTCGCCGGCTGCGACGGCGTCTCGATCTGCGTCCCGACGCCGCTCCGCAAGACGGGCGACCCCGACATCTCGTACATCATCGCCGCCACCGAGCAGATTGCCGAGTTCGTCCACCCCGGCATGGTCGTCGTCCTCGAGAGCACGACGTACCCCGGCACGACGACGGAGATCATCCTGCCGGCGCTCGAAGACCGCGGCCTCAAGGCGGGCGAGGACTTCTTCCTCTGCTTCTCGCCCGAGCGCGTCGATCCCGGCCGCGAGGACTGGACGACGGTGAACACGCCGAAGGTGATGGGCGGCATCACGCCCGCGTGCTCCCGCGCCGGCGCCGCGCTCTACGGGGCTGCCATTGAGACCGTCGTCCCGGTATCGAGCTCGGAGGCGGCCGAGATGGTGAAGCTGTTCGAGAACACGTTCCGCTCCGTCAACATCGGCCTCGCGAATGAGCTGCTGCTGATGTGCGACAAGCTCGGGCTCGACGCGTGGGAGATCGTCGACGCGGCGGCGACGAAGCCGTTCGGGTTCATGAAGTTCACGCCCGGCCCTGGCCTCGGCGGCCACTGCATCCCGATCGACCCGCTCTACCTCTCGTGGAAGCTCCGCACGCTCAACTACACGGCGCGCTTCATCGACCTCGCGAGCGAGGTGAACACGGGGATGCCGGCGTTCTGGGTGCAGCGCGTGCAGGACGCGCTCAACGACGCGGGCAAGGCCGTCAACGGCAGCCGCGTGCTCGTGCTCGGGGTGGCGTACAAGAAGGACATCTCGGACATGCGCGAGAGCCCGGCCCTCGACATCATCGCGCTCCTGCAAGCGAAGGGCGCCGACGTGGTCTACCACGATCCCCACGTCCCGAGCTTCCGCGAGGACGGCCACGAACTCACCTCCGTCGACGACCTCGACGCTGCCCTCGCCTCGGCCGACTGCACGATCGTCGTCACCGATCACTCGGATTACGATTGGGACGCGATCGCGGAGAAGGCGCGCCTCGTCGTCGACACACGTCGGGCGCTCAAGGGCAGGCCGGTTACGGCATAGTCCGCGCCGGCTTCGGCCGGCGCCGCTCCCTCTGTATTCCAGCCTCCTCGCTCAGCAGGTAGCGGCTACTCGCTGCGGCGAGGCTCCTATTTTTCGTACGATAGAAGGCGTAAGCGTTTGCTGCATCGTTCGGCGTCACCTCGTGGCCGTATCGCTTGAGCCACGAGCCAACGCGCGGCAGTCATTCAGATATGCATGCAGTCCCCAACACGCTCCTCGTCACCGGCGGGGCCGGCTTTATCGGCTCGGCGCTGGTGCGCCACCTCATCCGGCACACGGACTACCACGTCGTCAACGTCGACAAGCTGACGTACGCGGGCAACCTGGAATCTCTCGCGGCGGTGGAGGACGATCCGCGCTACACGTTCGAGCAGGTCGACATCTGCGACGCCGGCGCTGTGGCGCGGCTCTTCGCGACGTATCGGCCGGTCGGCGTGCTGCACCTCGCGGCCGAGAGTCACGTGGACCGCTCGATCGACGGGCCCGCCGCGTTCGTGCAGACGAACCTCGTCGGGACGTTCACGCTGCTCGACGCGGCGCGGGCTTATTGGAAAGAGCTGGGAGAGACGGAGCGCGAGGCGTTCCGATTCCTCCACGTCTCCACCGACGAGGTGTACGGCGCCCTCGGCGACGAAGGGCTCTTCACGGAGGAGACGCCCTACGATCCGTCGTCGCCGTATTCCGCGTCGAAGGCCGGGAGCGACCACCTTGCCCGGGCGTGGCACCGGACCTACGGGCTCCCCGTCCTCGTCACGAACTGCTCGAATAACTACGGCCCATTCCAGTTTCCCGAGAAGCTGGTCCCGGTCGTGATCCTGAAGGCGCTCGACGGGCAGCCGATCCCGGTCTACGGCGAGGGGAAGAACGTGCGCGACTGGCTCTTCGTGGAGGACCACGTAGAGGCGCTCGTGGCCGTGCTGGAGCGGGGCACGCCGGGGGAGACGTACAACGTGGGCGGCCTCAACGAGCAGACGAACCTCGACGTAGTCCACGCGATCTGTGGGCTCATGGACGAACTCCACCCTGACGGCGCGCCCCACGCCGACCTCATCACCTTCGTCACCGACCGCCCTGGCCACGACTGGCGCTACGCCATCGACGCCTCGAAGATCGAGCGGGAGCTGGGCTGGACGCCGCGCGAGACGTTCGAGACGGGGCTGCGCAAGACCGTCCGGTGGTACCTCGACAACGCGACGTGGTGCGAGCGCGTCCGCTCGGGCAAGTACCGGATGGAGCGGCTCGGTACAACCGCTTAACGCCCCGCTCCGTAGCTCCACGCCCGACGAAGCTTAAGCCACGGCGTAGCGCAAACGGATGGGTTCGTTGGAGGCGTATGCAGTCGGCTTCGCTAAACCAACAAGCAGCTACGGAGGCGTCGAGCGTCGGCTGTGTCTCACTTGTCGTGTCAAGATGAGACGAAGGGTTGAAGTGAGCGCCGAATGCACCGATACTGGACCCACGAGCGGGTATCCTCGCGCCCTCCCTTACCAATTTGTCTCACAATATTTTGCCCTCGCTCTTCCGTCAGCTCAGCAGCCTGTTCAACCGCCGCGAGCGGGGGCAGCTTGCGATTCTCGCCGTAGCGCTCGTAGTGCGGGCGGGAGTAGAGATGGTGGGCGTGGGGAGCATCGCGCCATTCATGAGCGTGGTTGCGGACCCGTCCGTGGTGCAGAGCAACGACTGGCTCCGCGCAGCTTATGAGGCGTTCGGGTTTACATCCACGACGGCGTTCCTGGCAGCGCTGGGCGTGGCCGTAGTAGTTGTGCTGGCGGTGAGCAACGCGTTCAGCGCGCTCGCGCTGTGGGGCATGCTGCGGTTCTCATGGGGGACGCATCACCGGCTATCGAACCGGCTGCTCCGGGGCTACCTAGCGCAACCGTACAGCTTCTTCGTCGAACGCAACAGTGCCGCGTTTAGCAAGACGATCCTCACCGAAGTGCAGCAAGTCATTACCGGCGTGTTGACACCGGTGCTGAACATCACAGCCCGGTCGCTCGTGGTGCTGGCACTAGTGGGGCTGCTGATCGTGCTCGACCCGATGCTGGCGCTCGTAATCGTGCTCGTGCTGGGCGGGGCCTATGGAGGACTCTACACACTCGTCAAGGCTAAGCAGCGCCAACTAGGACGTGAGCGTGTGGTTGCGAACCAAGAGCGGTTCAAGGTGACAGCGGAGGCGTTCGGAGGGATCAAGGACGTGAAGGTGCTGGGGCGGGAGGGGGCGTTTACGTCGCGCTTCGCTCCGGCCTCATGGACCTTCTCGAAAGCGGTGGCCTCGAACGCGACCCTCACCCAACTCCCACGATACCTCTTCGAGACCGTCGCGTTCGGGGGGATCGTGATGATCGTGCTCTACTACCTGCAGGCCGGGCAGGGGCTCGCGCAGATCCTTCCGACGATCAGCCTCTATGCGTTCGCGGGCTATCGGCTGTTGCCGGAGTTGCAGCAGTTGTTCAGCGGCGTAGCCTCCATCCGGTTTAACCGCGCCGCACTGGACGACCTTACAAACGACCTCGACCGGTTCGTCCCCCTTTCGATGGCCGCAGACGCTGGTGAACTCCCGTTCGAGGAGGCCATCCGGTTCGAGGACGTGACGTTCCGCTACCCAGAGGCCGACCGCCCTGCGCTGCGAAGTGTATCGCTCTCGGTTCCGCGCAATCAGACGATCGGGCTGGTAGGGGTGAGTGGCTCGGGTAAGACGACGCTAGTGGACTTGCTCTTGGGGCTCTACACGCCCGAGGTCGGGCGGATTTTCGTAGACGACACGCCGTTGATGGTTTCGAACCTGGGGGCGTGGCGACAGCAAATAGGGTATGTGCCTCAGCAGATCTTTCTCTGTGACGATTCGATCGCACAGAACATCGCTTTCGGCGTTCCTGAAGGGCAGATGGAGCTGGAGCGCGTAGAGCGGGCGGCGCGGATCGCACACCTGCACGAGTTCATCACGTCCTTGCCAGAGGGGTATGGCACCGTTGTAGGCGAACGCGGGGTGAGGCTATCGGGCGGGCAGCGCCAGCGCATTGGGATCGCCCGAGCGCTCTACCACGACCCCGAAGTGCTCGTGATGGACGAGGCTACAAGCGCGCTCGACGGTGCCACGGAGAATGCGGTGATGGAGGCGATGCGGGAGCTAGGAGGACGGAAGACCATCGTCCTCATCGCGCACCGTCTCAGCACAGTCGCGGACTGTGACCGCATCTACCTGCTTGACCAAGGCCAGGTCCGGGATCAGGGCACGTATGAAGACCTGGCGCTAAGCAGTTCAGCGTTTCGTTCGATGGCGAATCTTTCTACTGTCGGCTCGGCCTGAACCCCGTTTCGCTACCTGCCGACAGGCTTTTGATCTATCTAGCTACACACGCTCGCATGCATGTAAAGCTGCTCGACTGCACTCTCCGCGACGGCGGGTATTACAACGCGTGGGACTTCGACCGCGACCTCGTCGAGTCATACCTCCAAGCCATGACTGCGCTGGAAGTGGACTACGTGGAACTGGGATTCCGCTTTACTAGCACAGACGGGTTTAAGGGCGCCCTCGCGTACACCACCGATAGCTACATCAATGAATTGCAGGTGCCGGACGGTCTCAGGCTCGGGGTGATGCTGAACGCGAGCGACGTGGTCAACTATTCGGGTGGGATTGAGGCGGCACTAGAGCGGCTGTTCGATTCCGCCGGGGAGTCCCCGGTGATGCTTGTGCGGCTCGCGTGCCACATCCATGAGTTCGAGCAGGCGCTGGACGCGGGGCGCTGGCTTAAGGACCGGGGATACATCGTCGGGATCAACCTGATGCAGATTGCGGACCGGACGGATGAGGAGATCGAGGCGGTCGCCGCTCTGGCCGAGGGGAGCGCCGTGGAAGTGCTCTACTTCGCGGACAGTCTCGGGGGGCTCAATCCGGACCGGACTGCGCACATCATCCAGCGGCTCAGGACGCACTGGACGGGAGCGCTCGGCATTCACACGCACGACAACATGGGGAACGCGCTCGCCAATTCGATGCGCGCGATCCAAGAAGGCGTCACGTGGATCGACGGGACGGTGACAGGAATGGGACGCGGGCCGGGCAACGCGAAGACGGAATACCTTGCGCTCGAACTCGCCCCCTACCGCGGCCGGGCGGGTAACATCACACCGCTGCTCAACCTGATCGACCGGGTGTTCCGCCCGATGCAACAAGAGTACGGCTGGGGCACAAACGCGTACTACTACCTCGCGGGCAAGTACGGCATTCATCCTACATACATTCAGCAGATGTTAGACGACAGCCGGTACGGGGCAGCGGATCTTCAGGCCGTCATCGATCACTTGAGTGCAGAGGGTGGAAAGAAGTTCAGCGTGGACATGCTCGAGAACTCTCGTCAGTTCTATCGGGGTGAGCCACGGGGGACGTGGCGGCCTCGCGACCTGATGGAGGGGCGTGAGGTGCTGATCCTCGGAACCGGTCCCGGTGTGGAAAAGCACCGACTCGCAATCGAGACATTCGTCCGTACTGCGCGGCCAGTTGTTGTAGCGCTCAACACGCAGAGCAGCATCGATGCGGAGTTGATCGACGTGCGAGCAGCGTGCCACCCGGTACGGCTCCTAGCAGACGGCCCCACGCACGCTCGGCTCCCGCAGCCACTCGTAACCCCAGCTTCGATGCTACCAGAGCACGTCCGTGCTGGGCTGAGAAATAAGGAGCTGCTCGACTATGGGATGACGGTTGAGGAGGGAACGCTTTCCTATGCCGAGACCTTCTGCACGTTACCAACCTCGCTCGTGGTACCCTACGCGTTCGCGATGAGCTTATCTGGACGTGCCTCGCGCATTCTGCTGGCCGGATTCGACGGATATCCGGCGGGAGACCCCCGTAACGCAGAGATGGAGTGGGTATTACAGGTGTTCAGAAAGTCGAGTATGAACTTCGACCCCGTTTCACTCACCCCGACAAAGTATCCTCTTGCCAATACTAGTGTATACGCTATGGTCTGAAGCTCCGTATGTCCAGTGGTTTTTTTATGTGCTTAGTGTATTGCAAATCAACAGTGTATGGGTCGATATAGAGCCGTAGCTATAGCCCAAAGTGGGTTGGCTGCCCTAAATATTATTGAGTTTTTTGAACATCTCAAAGTTCGGAATAAGGGGTTAATTATTTTGGCTCCCCTTAAAGAGAGGAAGGAGGAGATGAAACGGGTGATGGATGTATACCACCCAAAATGTAAAGTGAAATGGATTGATAGGGTGAGATGGTCAGAAATTACACCTCGTATTATAAGAGGGCCAGTCTATAGGTTGGAGAACTGGATCTGGGCAGCACAGGCCCTTCTCATTGAACCTAGGGTACTATTAGGAACTGACATCGTCGCTCCCACTCTATGGCCGGGAAGGTTTCAGCAAAGATTTGCTAGGCTATTGCCAAGTATGGAGATTGTCGCCGTAGATGAAGGGGTAACTACTCTATCAGTTTCGCGGAGGCATACGAACCTCCTGTGGTTTACAGCATATGACATAGAGCCAGAAAAGATATGGCACAAAAATAACTATACAGTGACGAGAGAGTTGATAAAAGGGGTGGGCGCGACAGATCAGTCGTGGTTTGTGGGTCAGCCGCGAGGGGTAGGCCGTCAGTTAAGTCTGGAAGATTATGTTGCCATCGTATCGCTTGCCGTGGCTAGGTACGGCGTTACTCATTACTTTCCCCACCCTGCCGAAGAGGAGGAGACTCTAGAAGCAGTTTCTGCTTTAGGTATAAGCATTCAAAGACCCGCCGCTCCTCTGGAACTTCTTCCTATGGATAGGGGAGTGCCTAAGCGTATTGTAGGCATATCATCTGCTGCAGTCGTGAACTTCAAGATTCTATATGGCGATTCTTTAGAATGTGTAACGATAGGGCCTCGGAGCTTTACCGAAGGGCAACTTGGTAGCTGGTATAAAAGCGCGGCGGTGATGGGAGTAGATGTCGTTCCGTTCGCTGTAACTCATAAGATAGTGGGGGGGGAATAGTGAGATCGGTTGCTTTTATTCCGGCTCGCTACGCGTCAAGCCGCTTTCCCGCTAAGCCGCTCGTGCCCTTACTGGGGGTACCGATGGTTGCGCACGTGGCTCGTCTCACGGCGGAGGCAGTCGGTCAGGAGCACACTTACGTTCTGACGGACGACGCACGCATCCGGTCGGTCGTTGAGGAGTTCGGCTACCAGGCACTCATGACCTCGTCGGATGCGCTCACAGGCACGGACCGGCTCGCGGAGGCGACCGAGCAGGTAGAAGCTGACCTCTACGTGAATGTGCAGGGCGACGAGCCGATGCTTAATCCTGCTAGTATTAGACAGGTGATCGAGACGAAGAGACGGATGCCGAATCTGGTCGCCAATGCGATGACGCAACTCGGTCCCGACGAGGATCCGCACAACGTCAACATCCCGAAAGTCGTAGCGAACGAGGAGGGCCGAATGCTCTACATGTCGCGGCGTGCGGTGCCGGGGTTTAAGGACGAGCGCAATGCTCCAGAGGCGTATTGGAAGCAGGTCTGCATCTACGCCTTCACACGATACGAACTGTGTGCCTTTGCAACGTTCGGACGAAAGTCTGTGCTGGAGCGGAGTGAGGACATTGAGATCTTGCGATTCCTGGAAATTGGGGTCGGCATCCAGATGGTGAAGGTGGCAGGCGGCTCGCTCGCCGTAGACGTGCCCAGCGATGTGGTTGTGGTAGAGCGGGCGATGAAAGAACGGGGTCTCGTATGACGATTGGTCCGTACTCGACCTGGCTGTTCGACTGCGACGGCGTCCTGCTAGACTCCAACGCGGTCAAGACCGAAGCCTTCCACGCTCTGGCGCTACCATTCGGTGAGGACGTAGCGGACGCGCTAGTGACGCATCACCGTCAGCAAGGTGGGGTGTCGCGCTTCGTGAAAGTCAGATACCTCTACGAAGAACTTCTCGACCGATGCGGCGCGGAGGAAGAGATCGAAGCGGGCATCCGAGAATACGGGCGCCTCGTTAAAGAGCGGCTCCTCGTTTGTCCCGAAACGCCCGGCCTTCGTGAGTTCCTGGACCGACTGCCCGAGGGCACATACCGAGCCGTGATCTCCGGAGGCTTGGAGGAAGAGGTTCGGCATGTACTGCAGGTGCGAGGCCTATCCAGTTACTTCGATGCAATCTATGGCAGTCCTCGTACCAAGGGCGAGGTCTTTACGGAGATTGGTCACACCCGTCCGCTCGGGAGAGAGGCAGTCTATCTGGGCGACAGCCGCTACGACTTCGAAGTAGCAAAGCAGTTCGGAATGGATTTCATCTTCGTCTCCGGTCACACCGAGTTTGAAGGATGGCGTTCCTACTTCGAAGATGAGGTGCCTGTGGTGGATTGGCTCTCCTGTATAAACACGAAGTAATGCTAGGCTTTTTACGGCACCGTTCAGGTGGGGCATGGAGTCTTGGATTTAAGGAAGTCGAATGCAACTCACCTTGAGATCTATGATTGATTCTATTAAAGGCTGGGTGCCACTTAAGCTCAAACAGCGGGTCCGGTCAATCGTAGTCAGGGAAGACCTCGATCTGTCGGGGGATAGGAGGGCTTTCCTTTTTCTCGCGGCTGACTATGGCAACATCGGCGACATAGCCATTACCGCGGCGCAAGAGCACTTCTTGAAGAGTCATGCAGGGCAATACAACGTGGTCGTAGTGCCGATCAGCAAGACGCGCTCCCTCCTCCGCTCGATCAAGAAGCAAATCACTCCCTCTGACCTTGTCACCATCGTCGGGGGCGGCAACATGGGATCGCTCTATCCGGAGATCGAGGCGCTGCGCCAGCTGGTAATCCGCAGCTTTCCCCGGAATCGGATCGTCTGCTTCCCGCAAACCCTCGACTGGGAGGACTCGCCGGAGTCGGCGAAGGCCATCGAGCGGATCGTGGACATTTACTCCGGTCACGGCGATCTGCACGTCTTCGCCCGCGAAGCGGTCAGCCGGGATAAGCTGCGTGACCTGTTCTCCGCACACGATTCGGTCCGGGTGGGATACGCGCCGGACGTAGTTCTCAGCGCGACCGCCACTGACCTCGGTGCGGACGCCGTCACGCCCAGAGACGGCATCCTGCTCTGCATGCGGGGGGACCGAGAGCGAGCCGTCACCGAAGAACAACGCCAGGCGCTAGGCGCGGCCCTGGCGCGTACGGGCCTGGAGGTGAAGATCACGGATACGCACGCCGGCGGCTCCGGACTGAGGGAGGACCATTGCCGTGGACTGCTGCGGGACAAAGTTGACCAGTTCCGCTCGGCCCGACTCGTAGTGACCGACCGCCTGCACGGTATGATCATGGCCGTAGTTGCAGGCACACCGTGCCTGGTGCTGCCGAACTCGAACCACAAGATCCGGCAGACTTATGAGGACTGGCTCAGCGACAATCCCCTCGTCCAGCTTGTGCGTCCCGATCAACTCGCGTCTGTAGAAGAGAGGCTGGAGAACCTGCTTGCCTCAGCGCCGGCCGAGACGAATGCGGCTCCGGTGGACGTGAGCCACTACGCGGAACTCCAGAAAGCCCTCACACGGCCATGACAACTCGTACGCAGCCCCTGGTCTCGGTCATCGTTCCCGTCTACAATGTAGAGGGGTACATCGATGCGTGCTTGGAATCGGTGAAGGGCCAGACGTACCGTAACCTCGAGATCCTCCTCGTGGAAGATTGCTCCACCGACGACTCGTTGCGGGCGCTTGAGAAGCATGCCGTCGACGGGCGCGTGCGCCTCCTACGGCATGCGCAGAACGCCGGGCTTTCCGCTGCACGCAACACGGGCATCGAGGCGGCCCGGGGAGACTACCTGCTGTTCATAGATTCCGACGACTTCGTCGAGCCAGATCTGGTGGAATCGTGTGTCGAGTGCGCGCTGGACAACGACGCGGATCTGGTGCTTTTTGACTTCGCTCCATTTCGAGATGGGAGCCAGGTCCACCGGCAGAGGGCGCACGCCGGGGCTTCACTCAGCGAGATCCCTGCTCGCGATGCGAGCTTCTTCGCGTTACCCCAGTTCGCCTGGCTCAAGTTCATCAGGGCCCCGCTGGTCCAGGAGCGTAGCCTCCGCTTTCCGGTGGGCCACTACTACGAAGATGGACCCTTCCACTGGGAACTGGGTCTCCACGCGGAGCGGGTCTTCCACCTGAAGGAGCCTTTCTACCACTACAGGCAGCGTGGCACTTCGATTACGGGCTCGGGCGGGACGAAGCTGTTCGACCAGTTCGCCACCCAGCGGATGATCGCCGAAGCCCTCGAAAGGGGTGGGCGCGCGCCAGGAGCAGCCGGACAATTGGCCGCCAAGGTCTACAGGAGCATCTGGTTCATCGCGAACAACATCGCGGACGAATTGCTGAGCGAGGCGTTGAGCGAGATACGGGAACACCTGCAGGCTACCTCGGGCTTTCGGCAGAAAGCAGACTTGGATGCGAAAACGGCTCTGCTGCTGCTGCTCGTCACGTTGCCCCGCCCGCTGGCGCTGGGCTCGATCCGGGCGATGCGCAAGACGGTACGGCTGGTTTCTCCAGCAAGGCGCGCCGTCGATAAGAGGCGAGATTCCGCTCTGTCCTCCACGCACGTAGCGTTGGGTTGATTGTAGGAAATGGCAGATAGTCCCTCCTTCAGAGTTGAACCAAACGGGATGCCTCGGGCGTCGGGTCGCACATGAGAAAAGTCGTCATCGTAGCTGAATGGATCCGCCCCATCGGGGGGGTGTCAACCAGTTTGCTCGACTTGCTGCGGCATGTCGACTACTCGCGCGATGACCTCACCCTCGTCTTGCTCAATTCCTCGGGTGAAGGGGAGGATATGGTTCCAGAGCACGTTAAGCTGATCTCCTTCAGGGATCTCGTCCCCTACGCCGGCCTCAAGAGGGCTATTCCCACGCTACTGAGGCAAGGGCGCTGGGGTGCAGCGGCTCGCAATGTGGCGAACTGGGCGACCGCGCGGATTAGCGGCGATGTTGGGAAACGCATGCGGTATCTGGCCAGCCGCGTCGAAGCCTTGCCCGGCGAGTATGATGTCGCGGTTGGCTACGCCATGCTCGACAGCTTCAGCAATCAGTACGTCGCGGACCGCGTCGTGGCGGGCAAGAGGATCATGTGGTGCCACACCCATCCCGCGCTGTATGGCGCTCACGGCCTGAGCGGGATGGAGCGGACGTACGAGCGTTTCGATGTGATCAACTGCGTGTCAGCGAGCGGTATGGAAGCCCTAGTCGAGCGGTTTCCCACCCTGAAATCCAAGGTGAGAGTGCGGCACAACATCATCGACGCCGAGCGTATCCGGCGCCTCGCACAGATCGAGGTGCCAGCCCGGAGTGGTTCGTTCACCCTGTGCACGGTCGCGCGGCTGTCCTACGAGAAAGGGATCGACCTCTTGGTGGGAGCGGCTGCCCACCTCAAGCGCGATGGGATCCGTTTCACGTGGTGGGTCATCGGCCCCGATTATGATCTCGATTATACAGCGGCCGTTCGGAGCAGCATCAGAGAACAGGGTCTTGATGCGGAAGTGAAGCTCCTTGGGCCGCAGGCCAACCCGTATGGCTACATGGCAGCGTGCGATATCTACGTACAAACTTCCAGGATCGAAGGACGTTGCTCGACCATCCAAGAGGCTAGGGCGCTAGGGAAGCCCATCATAACTACTTCCTTCGAGGCGGCGCTAGAGCAGATCAGTCATCGTGTGACGGGATCCGTCGTCGCCATCAGTGCTGAGGCCTTGTACCAAGAGATCATCTCGCTGATGAATAACCCCACGGTCCTTTCCCAATACAGAGCAGCAGCTCTGGATGTCGTAGCTACGCCTCGGGTCAATGCTTCAGAGGAACTCTTGGATGTCGAGCTTGGAGTGATAGCGTAATGGCGGTTCAACGGATACTCCATATCGTCGGCCGGATGGACAGGGCGGGAGCCGAGACGATGGTGATGAACCTGTATCGGTCCATCGACCGGAGTCGCTACCAGTTCGACTTCGCTACGTTCACGAGCGACCGGTGCGACTACGACGAAGAGATCGAGGCGTTGGGTGGGAGAATCATCCGAATACCCGGTCGCAACGCACTAACGCGGTTTATAGGTCTCTGGCGCTTGTTGCGTAGGGGCGAATGGCGCATTGTGCATTCCCACACCCTGTTCAGCACCGGCCTTCACCTGCTCGCTGCTCAACTCGCAGGGGTCCCGGTTCGGATCGCGCATTCCCATAACACCGCCGATGCGAACAGCCAGTCGACGGTAGGGAGGAGGTACCAGGTGTTCTCTAGGCGCCTGTTGAACAGAGTGCCTACCGACTACGTCGCGTGTGGGCGCGCAGCGGCATCCTACCTATTTCCGGGTCGATCAGAAGTCACGATCATCCCCAACGCGATCGACGTTCGGGCCTTCCTCGAGGAGTCAGGCTCTACTGTTCGGCAGGGGCTCGGGATCGACCCGGGCTGTTTGGCGATCATCCAGGTCGGCCGCTTGCAATCTGTCAAGAACCACGCCTTCTCCCTACGCATCGCGGACGCATTGCGGGAAGCAAGGCAGGACTTTCAGATGCTGTTCGTAGGGAGTGGGGAGCAGCAGGAGAGCGTCGAAGGCGAGATCCGAGAGCGAGGCCTGGGGCATCATGTCAGGCTGCTTGGAGTCAGGGAGGATATCGCGGCACTCATGGGGGCTGCCGATGTGATGTTGATGCCCTCGCTGCATGAGGGTTTTCCAGTCGTTCTAGTCGAGTCCCAAGCCTCAGGGCTCCCGGCCGTCGTGTCGAAGTCAATATCTCCTGAGGTAGACCTGGGTTTAGGACTCGTCGAGTTCGTCGACTTAGCTGTGTCTCCAGCACAATGGGCGGACCGGATCGTAAAAACGGTTTCCAAACCGATCCTCGACCCCGTTGCTAGAGAGGTAATTCTTAATGAGCACGGCTTTTCCGCCGCCGCTGGCGCTCGCCGGCTCGCCTGTATGTACGCAAACTCATGATCCCTTACCTCCTCGTCCTGCTGGCCGTCGTGGTGATAGCCTATCTGGGTCGTATCGCTAACAACAGGTTGCTGCGCGGGATCAGTCTAGGCACTGTGGGACTCATTCTGGTGGGGTTCGCGGGGCTACGGGATGTAAGTGTCGGAACCGATACGGGTACTTATGTGCGGCAATTCCTGAGGGCAGATGTTGCCGCATCGATCACACGTACTACAGAAGTAGGGTACACATTCTTGACGTGGTCCATCAGAGAGCTAACGGATTCATACGCCGTGCTGCTAACTCTGATCGCTGTGATTGTGGTCGGGTGTTACTTGGCTACTATCCGGAAGACAGTGCAGCGTTATGAGACTGCCATTTTCGTCTTCGTGTGTCTAGGCGTCTACACCTTCTTCTTTAATGGCGCCCGGCAGGGGATCGCTGCCGCGCTCTGCTTCGCGGCGTTGCCCTACCTGCTAGAGCGACGAGTGCTTCCTTATCTGCTCATCGTAGGTATGGCTACGCTTTTCCACCACACTGCGCTCGTTGCCCTGCCTTTATACTATCTCATTTCGCCTCGCCTAGACATTACCAGGCTGTTCCTTGTGGCAGGAGCGACACTGGGCTTGATCGTACTCCTTGAGGCTTTTGTAGAGTTGGCAACGGAATTGGTGAGCGATAAATACGCTTCGTATGCTCAGAAGGGGAAAGGGGGCGGAGCAGTCCTCGCGTCGTTTCTGGTTAGTCAGGGGATAGGTTTCTTCTTGCTAAGGAACCGGATAGGGAATTTTAAAGAAGAGTATGCCTTGTTGTTCAATATCTACCTGATCGGTCTCGTCCCGGTGGTAGCAGCGGTCGTGACTGACGTCAATCCTTCTGGCCTCCTCCGATTTCATTTGTATTTTAGTCCCGTTTC
The DNA here is from genome assembly GCA_039944855.1 of Rhodothermales bacterium. Classification (NCBI taxonomy): domain Bacteria; kingdom Pseudomonadati; phylum Rhodothermota; class Rhodothermia; order Rhodothermales; species Rhodothermales bacterium. The sequence continues at coordinate 43,320 of JBDUXZ010000034.1, forward strand.
CATCCTGCTTTGGCCGATGATATTTCGTAATGTAAGAGGTTCTTCAGAACGCGCTTTTTTTGGCTTCATGTTTATCGTATTTATGATGTCATTCTTTGTGATGACTACGAGGACATTTAGCGACCTTGCGCCCTACAAAACGAATCAAGACATTCTACGTGTTGAGTACTAGCAAAGTGAAGACGGTCAGAGAACTTCCAGCGGTGTCAATCGGCATCCCATTCTACAACGCCGAGAACTACCTGCTCGATGCTATCAAGTCTGTCTTCGCGCAGACCCACAAGAACTGGGAACTCATCCTGCTGGACGATGGCTCGACCGATCGCTCGCTGGAAATAGCCCGTTCCATTGACGATCCGCGCGTCCGTGTGTACTCGGACGGCCAGAACAAGCGCCTCGCCGCTCGTCTCAACGAGATCGCGCACCTTGCTCGCTTTGATTACCTGGCGCGGATGGATGCGGATGATCTGATGGCCCGAGATCGGCTGGAGAAGCAGTTACATGTTCTCCTGTCCGACTCTCAGGCGGATCTAGTTACGACCGGTGTATGCTCGTTGCGTGACGACGGTGAGCCCGTCGGATTTCGGTGCGTTCCTGACGGGCACCAGATCGTGCCATACCGGCTCCTGGGCGGTAAATCTGGCATCGTGCATGCCGCCGTACTAGGCCGTCGAAAATGGTTTCTACGGAACCCGTACGACGAAAGTCTGCCCAAGTCAGAAGACGCAAACCTCTGGGTGCGTGCCTTCGCCAAGAGAGATTTGAATGTCAGGTTCATCACGGAACCACTGTATTTCTATCGTGAGGATGGAAACGTTACCATTGAAAAATTGCTCCTGAGCTACCGTATAGGCAGGGGGACGATAATCCGTGACGCGAACGAAACGTTCGGGGTACTAGACAGAGTCTGGGCGCTCAGTCGAAATAGTGCTAAAAGTGTGGGGGTCTGGCTACTCAGCACGCTTGGGAAGATGGATCTGGTTCGTGCCCGTAGAAACACGGAGTTAATTGATAGGGCAGGGAGGGAGTATATCCTAAGTGAGATTATTGAAATACAATCAGTGCCTTTGCCTCTCCGGGCTTGTTCAAACTTGGGGGAGGGCAACTAGGAATGTGCACCCCGCGCCTTCTCTATATCGTTACCCACGGGATGAGCGCCGTCCACCTCCTCAAAGGGCAACTCGCCTGGATGCGGGAGGCGGGGTTCGACGTCCGCGTACTCGCATCCTCTCCGTCCGACCTCGACCGCGTCGCCGAGCGCGAAGGCGTGGAGACCGGCGCCGTCCCGATCGTGCGTGAGATCGATCCCTTGCAGGACCTCAAGGCGCTCGTCGCCCTGTATCGGGAGATGCGGGCCTGGCGGCCCGACATCGTGAACGCGAGTACGCCGAAGGCCGGACTGCTCGGGATGCTCGCCGCCTGGGCGGCCCGCGTCCCCGTGCGCATCTACGTGCAGCGCGGCCTCCGCCTGGAAACGGAGACGGGGGGCAAGCGCCTCCTGCTCGCTACGATGGAGCGCATCGCCTCCGCCTGCGCCCACCGCGTCTTCGGGGTCGGGCGGAGCCTGGCGGACCGCTACGTCGAGCTCGGCCTCGCGCCGAGGGCCAAGGTGGCCGTGCTCGGGGCGGGTTCGTCCAACGGGGTGGATGTGGCGCGCTTCGCCGAGGTCGATCCCGCGAGGGTCGGCCTGCTCCGTCGCGAGCTGGGACTACCCGATGACGCCCCGGTGATCGGGTTCGTAGGCCGGTTCACGAGAGACAAAGGGCTCGTCGAACTCGTCGACGCCTTCGACCGCGTTCGGGTGTCGGTGCCCGACGCGCGCCTCCTCCTCGTCGGCGACTTCGAGGCGGGGGACCCGGTGCCGGAGGCTACGGCCGAGCGGATCCGTTCCCACCCCGCGATCGTGCTGGCCGGCTTCGTGCCGGACACCGCGCCCTACTTCCACCTCGTGGAGGTGCTGGCCTTTCCCTCGCACCGAGAGGGGTTGCCGAACGTCCCGCTCGAAGCGGCCGCCGCGGGCGTGCCCACCGTCGGCGCACGGGCGACGGGCACGGTCGATGTCGTCGTGGACGGGCAGACGGGCGTCTTCGTCCCCGTGGGCGACTCCGAGCGGCTGGCCGAGGCGTTGCGTGCCTACCTCGTGGATCCGGCGTTGAGGGCACGTCACGGCCGGCGGGCGCAGGAGCACGTGCGGGAGGCGTTCGCCCCCGAGCGGATCTGGCAGGCGCTCTACGCCGAATACGTGAATAGCCTGCGTGAGCGTGGGCGTACTGCGGTGGTGCCCGAACCCCGGGTGCCGGCGTGATGTTTATCGGCCGGCCAGCTCCGCCACTTTCCTATGAGTGAACACGCAACCATGTCCCCCTCTACCGCTTACCGACGCTGGGGCAAGCCGCTCTTCGACCGCGCGGCCGCAGGGGTCGGGCTCGTCGTGCTCGCCCCCGTGCTGGTCGGGCTGGCCGTCGCGATCCGGTGGCGGCTCGGCAGCCCCGTGCTCTTCCGGCAGACGCGGCCCGGCCTCGGCGGGCAACCCTTCGAGATGGTCAAGTTCCGCACGATGACAGACGAACGGGACGCCGACGGACACCTGCTGCCCGACGCCGAGCGTCTCACGTCGTTCGGCCGGTTCCTGCGCGCTGCCAGCCTCGACGAACTCCCCGAACTGGGGAACGTGCTCCGGGGCGAGATGAGCCTCGTCGGCCCGCGCCCGCTTCTCATGCGCTACCTCGACCGGTACACGCCCGCGCAGGCTCGGCGCCACGACGTCCGGCCCGGCATCACAGGGCTCGCCCAGGTGAGCGGCCGCAACGCGCTGGGGTGGGAGGAGAAGTTCGCCCTCGACATCGAGTACGTGGAGCGCGTTTCGTTCCGGCTCGACCTCTGGATCTTAGCGCAGACCGTCCGCAAGGTGTTCATCCGCGAGGGGATCAGCGCCGGGCAGCACGCGACGATGCCGGAGTTCATGGGGGACGACGTCCCGGCTGGGGGCTCCACCCGATGAGTGTGCTCGTAATCGGGGGCGGAGGCCACGCCAAAGTCGTAATCGCGACGCTCCGCGCGGCGGGCGTTGCCGTGGCGGGCGTGCTCGACGACGACGCGGCGAAGCATGGCTCGACGTTGCTCGGAGTCCCCGTCATCGGATCGGTCGAGCGCGCGACCGGCGGCGAGCACGATGCTGTTATTGCTGTGGGGCACAACGCGACGCGGAAGCGGATCGCCGAGTCCCTCCCCGACGTCCGGTGGGCGACGGTCGTCCACCCGCACGCCGTCGTCCACGAATCGGTCCGGCTGGGCGAGGGCGCGGTGGTGTTTGCCGGCGCTGTCGTGCAGCCCGACGCGCGCCTCGGCGCGCACACGATTATCAACACCGGCGCTTCGGCCGATCACGACAACGAACTCGGCGACTACGTCCACCTCGCTCCGGGCGTCCGCCTCGCCGGCGGCGTGACCCTGGAGGAGGGCGCATTCATGGGCATCGCGAGCGCGGCGCTGCCAGGCGTGCGCGTCGGTGCCTGGACGACCGTTGGGGCAGGCGGCGTCGTGACCCGCGACCTTCCCTCCGGTGTGACCGCGGTTGGTGTGCCCGCCTGCCCGCTCTCTTTCTGAACTGTATCCGCTGCTATGCCTGAACGTATTTATCTCTCTCCGCCGCACCTCGGCGAGGACGAGCTCCGCTTCGTCCACGAAGCTTTCGCTACCAACTGGGTCGCCCCGATCGGGCCGCACGTCGACGCGTTCGAGCGCGAGTTCGCGGCCCACGTCGGGGCCGAGCACGCCGTCGCGCTCTCGTCGGGCACGGCGGCGCTCCACCTCGCCCTCCTCCTCGCGGGCGTCGGGCAGGGCGATGAGGTGTTGGTCTCGACGCTGACGTTCTGCGCGAGCGTGAACCCCATCCTCTACCAGGGCGGTCGGCCGACGTTCATCGACAGCGAGACGGCGTCGTGGAACCTCGACCCGAACCTCGTCGAGGACGTGCTGCGCGCGCGCGACCAGGCCGGGACGCGGCCCACCGCGCTCGTCGCCGTCCACCTCTACGGGCAGACGGCCGACCTCGACCCGCTCGTGGCGCTGTGCGAGCGCTACGGCGTCACGCTCATCGAGGACGCGGCCGAGGCATTGGGCGCCACGTACAAGGGCCGCGCGCCGGGGACCTTCGGCCAGAGCGGGATTTTCTCGTTCAACGGTAACAAGATTATCACGACCTCCGGCGGCGGAATGCTCGTCACCGGCGATGCCGACCTCGCCGCGCACGCCCGCAAGCTGGCGACGCAGGCGCGCGACGCAGCCCCGCACTACGAGCACTCCGAGGTCGGCTTCAACTACCGGCTCTCGAACGTGCTCGCGGGCATCGGCCGCGGCCAGCTCCGCGTGCTCGACGACCGCGTGGACGCCCGGCGCGATCACTTTGCCTATTACCAAAAGCACCTCGGCGATCTGCCGGGCGTCGCGTTCATGCCGGAGGCGGACTGGGGCCGCGCGACGCGGTGGCTCACGTGCCTCACGATCGACCCCGACGCGTTCGGTGCAGACCGCGAACACATCCGGCTCGCGCTGGAGGACGAGAACGTCGAGGCGCGGCCCGTGTGGAAACCGATGCACCGGCAGCCGATCTATGCCGAGTACGAAGCCGTCGGCGGGGCCGTCGCCGACCGCCTGTTCGAGCGGGGGCTGTGCCTCCCGTCGGGCTCCTCGCTCACGGAGGAGGAGCGGGCACGCGTCGTCGCCCTTGTCCGATCCGTTCACGAACGCGCGGCGGCCGGGCATCCCGTCAGCGTGTAGCCAGCGGTTGAGGCTACGGGAGCGGGACGCGATAGCGCAGGCCCGCTCCCAGGAACGTGAGCAGGTCGCTGGAGCCGCTCGTACTCACGCGGTCCACGGCGTCGCCGGGGAACGAGGCGGCGAGGTTCACCTCGGCGAAGCCGACGAGGTCCGGCGTGAGCGTGACGTCGAGGCCGACCCCCACCTGAGGGCCGACGCCCACCCGCATTTCGCTGTTGAGGCGGCTGAAGAAGCCGCTCGCGCCGGCCTGCACGTACGGTGTGACCGACATCTCCCGCCCGATACGCGCCCGCGCCATCAGGGCCAGCACGTGCACCCACGCGCTCGACCCGTCGGGGCGGACCTGCACGTCCTCGGGGCGGACGTCGTTCGTCAGGAGGAGGGGGAGGCGGACGGCGCGGTACGAGGCAACGGCCGCGAGCGATCGGTGGAAGGCGTAGCTCCCGTCGAGGGCGAACGAGAAGCCGCCGTTCAGCCGGAACTCCTCGACGAGCGATCCCCCGTCGACCCCGCGCTCGCCGCTGTAGCTCCCCGCACCCAGCGATACACCGACGTAAGCCTCCTTCGCTGACGCGCGCTGCGTGGGGAGTGCCGGGGCCTCCGCCATCGGCGCTTCGGTGGCGTCGCGGGGCGGTGGCACGTCGGCCACGCGCAGCTGGTCGCGGATCGTCTCGACGAGCGCGACATACGTGGGCGGGTCGAGGACGGGGTCGGGGCGGTAGTCGAACGAGACGCCGAGCAGCCGGATCACGGCCCGCTTGGCCTCGGCGAGATCGTCCTGGCGGAGGTGGATGAGGGCCAGCAGCCGGTACGCTCCGAGCGCGTCGGGGTCGCCCACGGCCGGGCGTTCGAGACAGGCGCGGACGGCCTGCTCGGCGTCATCGAAACGCTGGCTCGTGTAGTGATCCTGCGCGCGTGAGAGGAGCACAGCGCAGTCCGGCTCCGGCTGCGCCATGACGCCCGCGACGGAGAGGACGAGAGCGAGGCCGACGGCGAAGGCGGAAGCGAGCGTGCGCATGGCAGCGTGAGGCGAAAGCGTATGGAGCCGCGTCATCGGATCAGTTCAGGTCGAACTCGACGTCGGTGTGCCCGTCGGCCTCGACCTCCACGCGCCATTCCTGCGTGCCGAGCACGGGGTGGACGGCCCGGACGAGGTGCGATCCGACCGGGACGACGAGGTCGTGGCGGAGGTCGGAGTCGCGCGCGTGGAGGACGCCGTCGACGTAGACGGACCCCCACGGGCGGACGACGACGCGGAGCGTGCCGGTGAGGGGGACGAGGTCGGCGCGTGCGGTGGCGTGCCCGCCGGGAGCCACGACGACGCGTAGCGTGTGGGAGGCGTGGCCCGCGAGAGCCAGCGTGACGTCGTGCGCGCCGGGTTCGAGGTCGCGGAGCTGCAGCGGGGAGCGCCCCGCGAGGGCACCGTCGACGTAGACCTCGGCCCCGGCGGGCGCCGTGTCGATCTGCGCCGTACCGGTCAGCGGGTCGGGTTCCGTTTCAGGCATGCGCTCCGCGTCGCTCGGAGCAGTATCGGTCGGGGCGGTGTTGGTCGGGGTGGCGACAGCGAGGGGGGCGAGGGCGAAGGCCAGCGATGTTGCCTCGCCGGCTTGCACATAGACGAGGGTATCGCCGATCGCGTAGCCCTGCTTGCGAAGGACGAGCGCGTGCCACCCCGACGCCATCGTCTCGGTCCGGTACGGAGTGATGCCCTCGAAGGCTCCATCGACGTAAACGAGCGCGTCGCCCGGTTCCGACCGTACCTCCAACGCGGCGGGCGCGAGCGAGGCGGTGGGCGCGGGCGCGCCGCTCATCAGCGAAGCCCGTTCGTCATCGCTCAGGGGCACGAACGCCGGATCGGACGTCGAGGTGAGGAGGAGGAGCGCGCCCAGCACCGGAATGGAGACGAGCAGGGCGAAGTAGAAAAGTGGCCCGTATGCTCGAAAAAACCCCACCTCGTTCCGGGGAGGGATCGGCACGGGGGGTGGGGCGAAGGCGGGCGGGCGCCGCGTCACCTGCCCCGGTTCGGGGGGCGGCCGATCCGCGGGGCGGGGCGAATCGCTCGACGGAGCCCACAGGACTCGCCCAGGTGTCGACGTTTTGCCGTCTGCATTCATGCCGCGTAGAGTAGGACGCGCGGTCGCCTCCAGAGTCGACGTGACCCTGCCCCGGACCGCTGCCCCTCCCGTCGTCAAGGATTAGGCCGAAAGCCTGGGAACGTTGAACACCGTGCCGACGGGGAGCGATCACAGGATAACGCCGGTCGACTATCGCATGCCCGGCGCGTTGCCAGTTTCAGAGGCGGAAGCGCTCGCCGCCCGGCGCCGGCGCCCACGTCGCAGTGGGCTCGAACGTCTCCCAAAAGAGCCGCGAGAGGCGGCGGATGAGTTCGTACCCCGCGTTTTTAGGCTCGTAGCGCTCGTCGCTCTGGTCCTTCGTGATAACGGAGAACACGTAGGGCCCGCTGGGCGCGTGGACGTAGACCACCTCGCTGCGGGACTGCGAGACGGCGCCCTGCTTCGTCGCCGCCTGCACGCTCGGCGGGAGGGCAGACACGGCCTCGTCGTCGTAGAACGTCCGCGTCAGGAGCCGGTGCATCTCCTCGTCGGCGGCGGGGCTCACGGCCTCACCTTCGACGATGCGGCGGACGAGCTCGGCGATCTCGCGCGGCGTCGTCTGGCCCCAGCCGTAGCGCTCCCAGTCGGGGCGACGACCCGGCGTGCGGCTGTTGACGCGCGTGCCCTCGAAGCCGTGCGCGGCGAGCCAGGCGTTGATGGCTTCGCCGCCGCCGGCGAGCGTTTGCAGCCAGAGGCTCGCCGTGTTGTCGCTCGCCGAGAGCATGAGCTCGACGGCTTGGTGGAGCGGGACCGTGGCCCCGTCGCGAAGCTCGCCGAAGAGGTCGTCCTCGCTGTAGCGGAGCGAATCGCGGAAGACGAGGTCGTCGCCGTAGGACAGCGCGCTCCGCTCGATCCCGTCGAAGACGGCGACGAGGATGGGCACCTTGACCATGCTCGCGGTGGGGAAGAGGGTGTCGGCGCGGACCGCCGCGGTCCGGCCCGACGGGAGGTGGCGAACGTAGACGCCGACCGTGCCGTCGAAGCCGTCGATCATGCGTTCGACGGCCGCCTGCAGCGCGGCGTCGGCGACGGGCTTGGATTGGGCGAGGGGAGCGGCCGAGGCAGCGAGCAGAGCGGCGAGTAGGGCGAGGAGGCGCATCGGGGGGAGGGGGTAGCGTTTCCGCAAGATCGCATGCGGCCGGCTCATTTCGGAAGCCCGATTCGTCGTCCACCGCGTCGGCGTCCTGCCTACCTTCGGTGCGCCGCGTCGAACCCGCCTCCGTCCTCTCACTCTCTCGCCTGTGATGCGTTCTCACCCGTCCTCGTGGGTCGTCCTCCTCTTCCGAGAGCACAACGCCGATGATCTGTACGTTCGGGCCGAAGCCGTCCGAGCTGCGCGGGCCGAAGGGCACGGAGTCGTCTGCCTCGCCTCCCCCGCGCGGTCCATGCAGACAGGAGAGGAGGAGGCGCGAGCGCTAGAGCAGGCGCTCGGCGAAGCGGTCGTCTGGCACGGGGCTGGAGCGGCGTTCGATATCGAGCGATGGAAGGGGACGGATGCCGCCGTCCACGTTATCGGCGGCGAGGGGACCGCGGACGAAGGGGACGGTAGCGTCGCGGCGATGCTCGCCGCACGGCTCGACGCGGCGCGGCTGGAGGTGTGGGGCGCGCTGCCCGGCCTCTGCACGGCCGATCCCGACCTCGTCCCGTCTGCCCGGCTCCTTCGGCACCTCGGCTACGCCGACGCCCTCGCCCTCGCTGTTGCCGGCGTGTCCGACCTCGCGCCCGCTGCGCTCTCGACGGCCCGCGCGGCCCGCCTCCCGATTCGCTTCCGCTCGACGGCCCGTCCCGAAGCGGAGGGCACGACGGTATCCCACGCAGCGCCCGATGTCGGGGTCGGCGTCCTCGCCCTCATCATGCAGCCGGAGACGACACTCGTGACGGTCGCAGCGCCGGAGCACGCGCCGTCGGCCCGATTCCTCGCGGAGGTGTTCGCCGCGTTCGCGCGCCACGGACTAGCCGCAACGCTCAGCGTGCAGGCGGGCGCGCACATCGCCCTCGTCTGCGACGCCGGCGCGTATGGCGAGGTCGCTGGAGCATTGTTGGCGGACCTCGGCGCCCTCGGCGAGGTCGTGGTGCGGGACGGCTGCGCTACGGTTCGGCTCGTGGGGCGGAGGCTCGACGCCGGGCTCCCCGACGTCGCCGCCGCCGTAGACGTGCTCGATGGGCACCCGGTCCACCTCGTCGGTCGGTCGGACGGCGGGCTCGCGGTCGTCGTCGACGCGGGGCAGGCGGAGCGGGTCACGCGCGAACTCCACGCCGCCCTCTTCGGAGCCGTCAGCGAAGGCGCCGTCTTCGGCCCGACGCTCGGCGACGTGATGGGGCGGAGCGAGCAGGTGCCGGGGCGCGGGGTCTGGTGGCGGGAGCGGCGGGGCGATCTGCTGGCGCTCGCGGAGCGCGGGACGCCGCGCTACGCCTACGACGCCGCGACGATGCGGTCGGCGGCGCGGACGCTCCTCGCGCTGGAGCCCGTCGACCGCGTGCTCTACGCGCTCAAAGCGAACCCGCATCCGGGCGTGCTCCGCGTGCTGCGGGACGCGGGCGTCGCCTTCGAGTGCGTATCCCTCGCCGAAGTCGAGCGCGTGTTCGACCTCTTCCCCGACCACGCCCCGGAGCGCGTGCTGTTCACGCCCAACTTCGCGCCGCGCGCCGAGTACGAGCGGGCCTTCGCCCTCGGCGTGACCGTCACCGTCGACAACGCCTTCGTGCTCGACGCGTGGCCGGACGTGTTCGCCGGGCGCACCGCCTTCGTCCGCGTGGACCCCGGCGAGGGGCGAGGGCACCACGCCCACGTCCGCACGGCGGGGACGCGCTCGAAGTTCGGCGTCGGCGGCGACGGGGTGGAGGCGGTCGCCGCGCGCGCCGCCGACCTCGGGCTCCGTGTGGTCGGGCTCCACGCCCACCTCGGCAGCGGCATCACCGACACCGCGACGTGGGCCGAGACCGCCGACGCCCTCGCCGGCTACCTCCCGCTCTTCCCCGACGTCCGCGTGCTCGACCTCGGCGGCGGGCTCGGCGTGCCGACGCTCCCCACCGAGCCCGTCTTCGACGTAGCGGCGGCGGCGGAACCGCTCGCCGCGTTCAAGGCGGCGCACCCCGGCCTCGCGCTGTGGCTGGAGCCCGGCCGCTTCCTCGTCGCCGAGGCGGGCGTGCTGCTCGCCCGCGTCACGCAGCTCAAAGAGAAGGCCGGCGTCCGGTTTGTCGGCGTCGACGCAGGGATGAACGCGCTCGTCCGCCCGACGCTCTACGGGGCGTACCACGAGATCGTCAACCTCTCGCGGCTCGACGCGGAGCCGGCGTGGACGGCCGAAGTCGTCGGGCCGATCTGCGAGAGCGGCGACGTGCTCGGCCACGCCCGCCGCCTGCCCGTAACCGCCGAAGGCGACGTCGTGCTCGTCGCGACGGCGGGGGCGTACGGCCGGGCGATGGCGTCGACGTACAACCTTCGTCCGCTACCCGAGGAAGTGGTTTTAGAGAGGGTAGATTATTAAAGACGTAGCGACGGGGCCGGGCGGATAGAAAGGGGCGTGCCTGCAAAAACCCTTTGCAATAGTTCGTGGCGCCTTCTACATTCCCGGTCGGGACCAGCCGCTCGGGACCGGAGGTGTACCGCGCGCCGCGTCTCGGCCCCGCGCGTATCGTGTGATGACCCGCCCACCAACTCCTCCCGGCGAGGGGATCCCTATGCAGACTGCTACACTCCGCGTATTCCTGCTCCTCCTCCTCACCGCCCCGGCCGCCTGGGCGCAGAGCGGGAAGATCTCCGGCCAGGTCACCGATGCCGCGTCGGGCGAAGCGCTTCCGGGCGTAAACGTCGTCATCGACGGCACCACGCGCGGCGCGATGACCGACGGCGACGGCTTCTACAGCATTCTCAACGTCGGGCCCGGCCAGTACGCCCTCCGCTTCTCGTTCCTCGGCTACGCGACGCAGATCGTCGAGGACGTCGACGTCAACATCGAGGAGACGACGACGATCGACGTGGCCCTGCAGGACGAAGCCCTCGGGCTCGACGAAGTCGTCGTCCGCGCCGAGCGGCCCGTCGTCCAGCCCGACGTCTCGAACAGCCGTCTCAACGTGAGCGCGGCCGAGCTCCAGAGCCTGCCCGCCCCGACGATCGAGTCGATCGTCACGCTGCAACCGGGCATCCAAGACGGGTTCGTCGTGCGCGGCAGCCCGGCGAGCCAGCTCTCGTTCATGGTCAACGGCTTCCTCCTCCGCAACGAGCGCGACAACAGCCCGCTCACGCAGACGCCCGTCTCGGCCGTCGAAGAGATCCAGGTGCAGACGGGCGGGTTCAACGCCGAGTACGGCAACGTCCGCTCCGGCGTCGTCAACGTCGTCACGAAGGAGGGGCGCGAGGACCGCTACGAGGCGACGGCGATCCTCCGCTACAGCCCGGCGGCGCAGAAGAACTTCGGCCCGCTCGCGAATGACCTCGACTCGTACTGGGTCCGCCCCTACGTCGACCCGGAGGTGGCCTTCGTCGGGACCGACGCGTGGGACGCCGCGACGCAGGCGCAGTACCCCCGCTTCGAAGGCTGGATCGCCTTCGCCGAAGGGTTGCTCTCCGACCCCGATCCGACGAACGACCTCACGCCCGAGGCGGCCCAGCAAGCGTTCCTCTACCAGCACCGGAAGTCGCTCGAAATCACGGAGCCGGACTACGACGTGGACATCGGCCTCGGCGGGCCGGTCCCCGGCATCAGCCAGCAACTCGGCGGGCTCCGCTTTTACGGATCGTACCGCCAGACCAACGACCAGTACCTGATCCCGCTCAACACCGACAGCTTCGTGGAGCGGACCGGGCACCTCAAGGTGACCTCGAACGTCGCCTCCGGCATGAAGCTGAGCGTCGAAGGGCGTCTCGGCAATCAGGAAGGGACCACAGCGAGCCGCTCCGGCGGCACCGGAATCTTCCAGTCCGCGAGCGGCGTCGCGGACCAACTCAGCCCAGTGACGGGGTCGGGCGTCGGCTTCATCGACGCGCGCATCTTCGCGACGGACTACTGGAACCCCACGAACGTCCAGTACAACCAGGTCGGGCTCACCTTCACGCACGCCGTCAACAACTCGACGTTCTACCAGGCGAAGCTGAACCGGTTGGGCTTCAACTACGAGACGTTCCTCGGCCGCGCTCGCGACACCACGGACGTCGTGTTCTTCGGCGGCGTCGGGTTCGACGAAGCGCCCTTCGGCTTCGATCCGCGCACACAGGCCATCTCCATCGGGGACCTGCGGACGAGCGTCGGCTTCAGCAACGGGCGCGACACGAGCGAGGTGACGACGTACAACCTCCAACTCGACCTCACGAGCCAGATCACCCCGGCCTTCGAGGTGAAGACGGGGCTCGAATACAACATCACCGACCAGGACATCCGCTACGGCCGGTTCGACGAGTTCCTGCCTTCGGCCAACGCCAACTTCGCGTGGCAGCGGACGCCGGCGCGCGGCGCGCTCTACGGCCAGGGGAAGCTGACGTTCAAGGGGATGGTCGCGAATCTCGGCCTGCGCGGGGAGTACTTCCACGCCGGCGGCGATTTCTACGACTTCAGCCAGTTCGATCCGGCGTTCGGCGGGCAGGCGGGCAACCCGATCGACGGGCTCGACACCCTCCTCACCCAGGAGCCGACGAAGCGGATCGTCACGCTCAGCCCGCGCCTCGGCGTGTCGTTCCCGGTGACGGCCGTGAGCAAGCTCTTCGTGAACTACGGCCACTTCCGCTCGCTCCCGCAGCCGACGAACGTCTTCCTCTTCGGCTACGAAACCGAGAGCGGGCGGATCAGCTCGGTCCCGAACCCGAACAACCCGCTGCCGAAGACGGTCGCTTACGAGCTCGGCTACGAGCAGTCGTTCTTCGAGCAGTTCCTCGTGCGCGTCGCCGGCTACTACAAGGACGTCACGTTCGAGCCGCAGCGCGTCGAGTACATCAGCCGGGACGGTCGGGCTAGGTACTTCCTGAGCGAGCCCACCGGCTACGCCGACACGCGCGGGTTCGAGTTCACGGTCAAGCGGGACCGGGGGCGCTGGGTGCAGGGCTTCTTCAACTACACCTACATGGTGGACTCCGACGGGTACTTCGGTTTCGACACGATCGACGAGAACACGACGGAACAGACGACGCGCGAGAACGACAATGCGGCGCGTCGCGACGCGCAGAACCGCCCGGTACCTCGGCCCTTCGCCCGCCTCAACCTCGACTTCTTCACGCCCGACGACTTCGGCCCGCGCTACAGCGGATTCCGCCCGCTCGCCGGCTGGCGCGTGAGCATGGTCGGGCAGTGGCGGGACGGGGGGGACGTGACGTGGGCCGGCGGCGGCACCAGGCCCGGCGTCCTCAACAACGTCGACGTCAAGGACCCGTGGCGGCTGGACCTCCGCTTCGCCCGCACGTTCGACCTCCGCGGACGCGAACTGACCTTCTTCGCGGACATCTTCAATCTGACGAACCGGCGGCAGTTCTCCGCAGCCGGGTTCGTCGACGGCGTGGACCGCGATGCGTATCTCGCCTCGCTCCACCTCCCTGAGTCGGACGACTACCCCAACATCGTGGGCGACGACAACTACGGTACGGTCCGCCCCGACGACGTGGCTTACGTCCCGACCATGCGGTGCGAGGTCCGTGCCGAGGACTGCATCAGCCTGACGACCGACATGCCCGCGAACGCGCTCTATTTCGAGGCGAGCACGGGCACGTACCTCACGTATCAGGACGGCGCCTTCGCCCCGGCCGACCAGAGCTTCGTCAACCGCGTGCTCGACGACAAGGCGTACATCGATATGCCCAACCAGAATTTCCTCACGTTCCTGGGCCCGCGGGACGTGTTCTTCGGCATCCGCCTGAAACTGTAGCCGCCGTATGCCTACTCCCGTTGCCCACCGTGCCCCACGCCCTATGACCGTCCCCATCACGCTGCAGCGCGCCTTCGGCGTCCTTCTCTGCGCCGTGCTGCTCTGGGGCGCCGCCCCCGACGCCCGCGCCCAGTTCCAGAACAAGTGGCTCTCGGCCGGCTCCTTCCACAACTGGTACTCCGAGATCGGCAGCGAGTGCGAGGAATGCGGGTTCGTCCGTGATCAGCAGGACGGCTGGCGCTGGCCCGGGATCTATCGCTTCACCGACATGCAGGCGGCGAAGGCGCTGTGGATCGGGGCGCAGAACGTGACCGGCCCCGAGGGCTCGACGTTCCCCGTCCGCGTCGTCCACGTCGGCCCCCGCGTCTCGGGCGGCGGCGAGTTCTTCCCGACGGAGTTCCGGACGGTCAGCAAGTACCCGCTCCCGGTCGTCACCGTGGACGGGAATCAGTCGTTCTCGAGTGCGGAGATGGTGGTGGACGAGGTGGACCCGGATCAGGTCGCCGACGTGATGATCGTGAACGCAGCCAACACCCTCCTCGGGATCACGATGGAGCGGCGGATCATGCAGTTCTCGCAGGGCTTCCACGACAACTACCACGTCATCGAGTACGTCTTCACGAACACGGGCAACACCGATCGCGACGCCGAGATCGAACTGCCGAACCAGACGCTCGAGGGCGTGACGTTCTTCTTCCAGTACCGGCTGGCCCCGACGGCGAACAGCCGCTACGCGATCGGGAACCCGACGGGGTGGGGGAAGAACACGATGAACGACACGCGGGGCGACGGGCTGATGCCGGACCCGCCGGACGAGCAGTTCCGGGCGCAGTACGCGTGGCACGGTAACTTCCCCCCGTTCACGGCCTACGACAACCTTGGCGGGCCGCTGCTCCCGCCGGCCGTGCCGGCCATCAACGTGGCCGCGGGGGACACGCTCGGCCGGCTGGCATCGGCGCAGTTCGCGGGCGTCGTCACGCTGCACGCCGACGCCTCGGCGGCCGACGAGTCCGACGACGCGGGGCAGCCGACGACGACGACGTGGATCCACTCCGACGCCCCGTTTACCTCGAGCAACGATCCCTTCAGCCCGGGCCGGATGCAGGTGGAGTACGACGTGATGACGTCGGGGCACAAGAGCCCGCGCCACGCCCTCGCCGTCGAGCCGACCGGTCTGCCGGGCTTCCTCGACCCTACCGGTGACCCCTCGCAGGGGACGACGGGCGGGTACTCGTCGGCGAACGGGTACGGGCCGTACACCCTCGCCCCGGGCGAGAGCGTGCGGATCGTGATGGCGGAGGGGGCGGCGGGGATCAGCCGTGAGGCGGCGACGGCGCTCGGCCGGCAATTCAAGCAGGCCGGAGCCGACGCCAACGCGATCCTCTCGTTCGACGTGGGTGGGCAGACCCGGAGCATGACGAAGAACGAGTGGATCTTCACGAGCCGGGACTCGCTGTTCCAGACGTTCCGCCGGGCGATCGCGAACTACGAATCGGACTTCGCGATCCCCGCGCCGCCCGCGCCGCCGGCCTCGTTCGCCGTGGCCGGGGGCGGGGACCGGATCACGCTGGAGTGGGAGTCGCAGGCGGGCGCTGCCGAGCCGGCCGGGTGGGAGATCTACCGGGCGCAGGCGCGGTTCGACAGCACGTACACGCTGATCCACACGGCCGGGCCGGGCGAGCGCACCTTCGACGACACGACGCCGGTGCGTGGGCTCGACTATTACTACTACCTCGTGGCAGTGGGCGACGGGAGCGGGAACGACGGGGGGGGAATGACGCCGGCGGGGGTACCGCTGCGCAGCAGCCGCTACTTCACGCAAGCGTTCCTCCCGACACAGTTGAAGCGGCAGCAGGGCCGGACGCTCGACGACATCCGCATCGTCCCGAACCCGTTCAATATCACCTCGGCGGGCGGGCTCCGTTTCGGAGGAGGAACCGCCACCGACAAACTCGCCTTTTTCAACATCCCGGGCTTCGCCCGAATCGACATCTACACAGAGCTTGGCCAACTCGTTGACACGATCGAGCACGACAACGGGAGCGGCGATGCGTTTTGGGACTTCACCACCTCGTCCCGGCAAACGGTCGTCAGCGGGCTCTACATCGCCGTGATCACGGTGACGCAGGACATCGGAGACCTCGAGACCGGCGAGATGCTGTTCCAGAAGGGGGAGCGCACTATTAAGAAGTTCGTCATCATCCGATGAGCCCCATTCGTTGGTCCACGCCCGGCCGAACCGCCCACGCCTCCATGACGACCATGAAAATCCACGCTATCGTTGCCGTCGCGCTCGGCCTATTGCTCGGCGCCGCCGTCCCCCGCGCCGTCGCCCAGCAGGGGGCGGATCAGGAGAAGCTGGCGCAGACTGGGATGAAGTTCCTCAGCATCTCCGCCGACCCCCGCGCCGCCGGCATGGCCAGCGCGATGACGGCGCTCGAAGGCGGGTCGTCGATGCTCTTCTACAACCCGGCGGGCATGGCTCGGCTGGGCTCGCAGGCGGACCTCATGCTCGGGCAGACCGGCTGGATCGCCGACATCGACTACAACTTCGGGAGCTTCGCCTACCGCCCCGCCGGCGGGCGCTACGGCGTGATCGGCGTCAGTCTCGTCTTCGCCGACTACGGCGAGTTGCAGGAGACCGTCCGCGCCGGCAACGAGCAGGGCTTTCTCGATCTCGGCTCGTTCTCGCCGCAGGCGTGGAGCGTCGGCGTCGGCTACGCCCGAGCCATTACCGACCGGTTCTCCGTGGGCGGCCAGGTGAAGTACGCCAACCTCGACCTCGGCAGTAGCGTGATGGGCGTCGAGGGCGACGGCTCGGTGACCGACGACGGGGCCGTGCTGGTGCGCCAGAACAACGAACAAGGGACGGCCGCGTTCGACTTCGGCATCCTGTATAACACCGGCTTCCACAGCCTGAACTTCGCCGTCAGCGCCCGCAACTTCGCCCCCGAGATCACCTTCGAAGAGGAGAGCTTCCAACTCCCGTTAACCCTCCAGATCGGCGTGTCGATGGACGTGCTGGACCTGACGAGCTACGGCGCCTCGAACCTCCACAGCCTCGTCGTGAGCGTGGACGCCGAGAACCCGCGCGACTTCTCCGAGCAGATCAAGATCGGCGGGGAGTACACCTTCTACAACGCGCTCTCCCTCCGTGCCGGGTACGTCTTCCCCACCGACGAGGAAGGCATCAGCCTCGGCGGCGGCGTGCGGCAGGAGTTCGCCGGGATCGGCTTCGGCGCCGACTACGCCTACACCACGTTCGGCGTCTTCTCCGGCGTCCAGCGCATCGCCCTCCGACTCTCGTTCTAATCGGCTCCCGCGATTCCCGCGGCCTCCCGTCCCCGCCTGTACCCGTAGCACGATCCCTTATGCGACCGACGACGACCCCTCGCCTTGCTGCCCTCCAATGCGGGCTTCTGGCCGCGCTCCTGATCCTCGCGGCAGGCTGCGATACGGGCCCTGGGGAATCGCTCTACGACCCCGACCCCACGACGAACCCCGACCCCGCCGTCACGGCCGTCTCGCCGGACCCCTCGGAGATCGTCCTCGCCGGCATCGACGACGTGACCCTCACGGGGACGAACTTCTCCGCCAACGCCTCCGAGAACCTGGTCTACTTCAACGACGTGCGGGCCGAAGTCGTGGAGGCGTCGCCGACGCAGTTGCGTGTGAGAGCCCCGAACGTCCCGTCGCCCGAACTGCAGATTCGGGTGGCCGTGCTCGGGGCGGAGAACTACAGCAACCTCGTCCCGTATCGGCTGGTATCGGCGATTGTGCCGTTCGGTGATCTCGGTATGGCGGACGAGCCGATCGGAATCGGGAGCGACGACCTCGGCAATGCATACGTGTCCATCTTCTCGGAGGGTAGCTCCGTCGGTATCGACCGGTTCACGCCGGAAGGGGAGCGAAGCGATTACTTCTCGACGACCTTCCCGTGGTCGGACCTCGCCGTCGGGCCCGACGGCGCGCTTTACGGCGTGCGCGGGGTGCAGGCGGTGTTCCGCCTCCCCGAAGGCATGGCGCAGCAGACGTACCAGGTCGTGACCGGCTCGGCCCGGCTTGGCGCCCTCACCTTCGGCCCGAACGGCGAGCTGTGGACAGGGAGCCGCGAGGGAGGGCTCTTCCGCGTGGCCCCGGGCGGCGGGAGCTTCGAGCAGTTCGACCTCCCCGGCAACATCCGGGACCTCGTCGTCTTCGACGGGGCGCTCTACGTGGCGGTGACGCAGGACAACGTTAGCCGCGTGGTGCGCTTCCCCATCGACAGCAACGGCGATCTGGGCGCGGCCGAGACATACATCGACGTGACGGCGGCGTTCACTGCGCAGGCGCTGGCGCTCGCCTTCGCCCAGGACGGCACCCTTTTCATCGGGACTGACGCAGGCGGGGCCATTGACCTCCAAGAGCGAAACCCCGTCGTGTCCGTGTTGCCCGACGGATCGACGGAGGTGGTCTACCCCGGCGTACTCGGCCCGGCGCAGAGTTCGACGTTCGTGCAGGTCCGCTCGCTCGCCTGGGATGCCAGCACGGGCCTCTACGCCATCCGGCGTTTCGAAATCCAAGCCCAGACGACGGAGATCTTCTTCGACCTCGTCCGCATCGAGACGCGGAAGACCGGGGCGTGACGAAGAAGCCCTTCGATCAACCGTGAGTTTCTAAACGCTTCACCGTATCATAACAAAGCACACGGAAACCGGTCCCTCCGGTCCGTCGAGCCACTTCTACCCACATCATCCCCAAAGCCCTGGTACCATGAGACTATCGTTACTCCTTGCTGTACTCGTGCTGGCTGCTGCGGTCCCAGCCTCAGCGCAGGACTGGCAGTTCGCCAACGTCTTCCCCCCGGACACCCTTGAGACCGACGGCAACGGCATGCACGGTATTGCCGTCGACCCCGAGGGCAAGGTCTGGATGCAGACGTTCGGTGCCACAGACAGCGTGGCGGTCGCCGAACTCGGCGGCGACTTCTTCCCCGTCCGTGTGATCTCCGTGTTCAATGCCGACGGCACGCCGGCCAGCTTCTCGCCCGTCCGGTTCGTCGACTACGCCGACGGCACGACGCCCCGCGACACGCTCGGTGGCTTCGTTACGCGGAACGCTGCCAACGAGCTGATCTGGGAGGGCCGCAGCGGTCGCGGTCTCCGCGCCGACAGCGACGGCAACATCCTCGTGTCGCAGTTCACCACGCTGTTCAAGCTCGACTACGAGACCGGCCAGGGCCTCGCCCGCGTCGACGTGCCCGAGACGCTCACCCAGGCCGGTGTCGACAACATGGGGAACGTGTACCTCGCCCCGGTGGTCCCCGGCACGCCGATCCGGATCTATGACACGGACCTCAACTTCCTCGGTAACGTCAGCGAGGCCTCGTCGAACTTCTCGCGCAGCATCACGGCGTCCCCGGACGGCCTCACGGTCTACGAGACGGCCTTCGAGAACACCTTCACCATCATCCACCAGCGCGCCGACATCTTCTCCGAGTTCGACTCGGTCGGCGTGGCGTTCCGTGGGATGCGCACCGAGTCGGCCGCCTTCAACCCGGCGACGGGCAACCTCTGGGTGAGCTCGGGCAACCCGCTCAACCTCCCGAACCAGGACGCGACGGTTGAGACCTCGTGGCTCTCGAACACGTGGTACGAGTTCAGCCCCGACGACCTCGAGACGCCGCTCGACTCGATCCGCTGGGCCGGCTGCGAGAACTACATCGCCGGCGTCTGCCAAGACACACCGGCTCGCCCGCGCGGCATCGCGTTCACCACGGACGGTACTGTCGCGTATGTGGCCGCCTTCAGCGCGGACGACATCAGCCCCGGCAGCAACGCCGAGAAGTTCATCCGCATGGGCGTCGCCGTCGAGCCGACGGGCACGGCCGTGCCGGAGCAGGTCGCGCTCGGGCAGAACTACCCGAACCCGTTCCGCGGCTCGACGCAGATCGACTTCGACCTGCCGGAGACCGGGCACGCCGCCCTCCGCGTCTACGACGTGCGGGGCCGCGAGGTCGCCGTGCTCGTGGACGAGGTGCTCTCCGCTCGGAGCTACTCGGCGCAGTTCAACGCCGAAGGCCTCGCCAGCGGCGTCTACGTCTACGTGCTGTCGCTCGACGGGCGTCAGCTCAGCACCAACCGGATGATGCTGATCGAGTGATCGCACGCCGCAGGTAGCACCGGGGGTGCCGGGCCGTCACGGCTCGGCACCCCTCGTTGTATGTTGGACCTATGCGCTTCCTTCCGTTCCGCTCGACTCTCCCATCATGAAACGCCTCCTCTTCGCCACGCTACTCGCGCTCGCGACCCTGCCCGCGCTCGCCCAAGACCCACCGAAGCACGAGTTCCGCGGGGCGTGGATCGCCACCGTCATCAACCTCGACTGGCCCACGTCGCCGAGCGCTACGACGGCCCAGCAGCAGGCCCAGCTAATCGGGATCCTCGACGCCCTGCAGGGCGCGGGGATCAACGCGGTGGTCTTCCAGGTCCGCACCGAATCCGACGCGTTCTACGCCTCGGAGACGGAGCCGTGGTCCTACTGGCTGACCGGCGAGCAGGGGACGGCGCCGGACCCGTTCTACGACCCGCTCGCCTTCGCGATCGAGGAGGCGCACAAGCGGGGGATGGAACTGCACGCGTGGTTCAACCCCTACCGCGCCGTGCGTGGCTCGGGGTACGCCAACTCCGCCGACCACGTCTCGATGGAACACCCCGAGTGGTTGCTCACGTTCGGAAACTTGCAGGTGCTCAACCCCGGCCTGCCCGAGGTCCGTGAGTACGTGACGGACGTCATCGCCGAGGTGGCCGAGCGCTACGACATCGACGGCGTCCACTTCGACGACTACTTCTATCCCTACCCCCCGAATCAGGTTACGGACGAGGACGCCGATGCGTTCGCCGCCGACCCGCGAGGGTTCACCAACATCGGCGACTGGCGACGCGACAACGTCAACTTGCTCGTCGCTTCTGTGAACGCGGCGATCCAGACTGCCAATCCCGACGTCGTCTTCGGGATCAGCCCCTTCGGCATCTGGAAGAACGGCGTGCCGGCAGGGACGTCGGGGCTCGACGCCTACAACGTTGTCTACGCCGATGCGTTGGCCTGGCTCGATGGGGGCACGATCGACTACCTCGCGCCGCAACTTTACTGGTCGTCGCAGCGCTCGTTCGACGCCGACGGGGATGGCGACCTCGACTTCAATCTGCAACGGTTCTCGACGTTGGCGCCGTGGTGGGCGCTACAGACGGCCGCGGCCGGGCGACATCTCTACCCCGGGCTCGCGGCCTACCGATCCGGCAACCCGGGGTACGCCCCGTCGGAGATCCCAACCCAGATTCGGTTCACGAGAGAGGCGGCCGACATGCAGGGGACGATCCTGTTCCGCGCGCGAGCCGGAATCCTCACGAGTCCCGGCAACCTCCGCGATTCATTGGAGACGGACCTCTACCGCCATCCGGCGCTGCCCCCGGTGATGCCGTGGCGAAGCCAGGCCGTCCCGGCCACGCCGGAGGAACTGGATTACGTGTTCGAGGGCGAGGACGTGACGCTCGCGTGGACCCCGCCGGCTTCCAGTGCCGCCGACTCCGCCCGGTTCTTCGCCGTCTACCGCATCCAGTCGGCGACCGAGCCGGACTACGAGACGGCCCTCGCCGACGCCCGCAATCTCCTCGCCGTCACAGGCGAGACGACGTTCACCGACCGTCCCTTCAACGTCGGCGAGCCGTATTACTACGTCGTGACCGGCGTCAGCGCGAACTCAATCGAGAGCGCGCCGAGCAACGCCGTCGTGCTCGAAGGGGTCGCGATCGATACGGAGGACACGGCCGGGCCGCTCGCCTTCGAACTAGGCTCGAACTACCCGAACCCGTTCGCTGCGCGGACGACGATCGGGTTCTCGCTGGACCGGCCGGCAGCGGTGACGCTCCGCGTGTACGACATGCTCGGGCGCACGGTGGCGACGCTCGTGGACGATGCGCGGTACCCCGCCGGCTCGCACACCGTCGAGTGGGACGGCATCTCGGCGTCGGGCCGACGGCTAAGCAGCGGGACGTATTTCTACCGGCTCGACGCCGACGGCCGGCGCGCGGCGAAGCCGATGACGCTGATCCGATAATGCCCAGCCTTCTACTCCACATCGAGCCCCTCATCTCGACTGAGCCGTCTCCATCGCCGTAGAGACGCAACATGTTGCGTCTCTACCAACGGTCGAATCAACGGCTATCGCGTCGGCAGCAGGACAAACCAGGAAGCGCTCCGCCACCAGCGGAAAGGGGGCGGCACCGAAGACCGGTGCCGCCCCCCTTGCGTTGCGGCGGTCGTATTACCGGACAAGCGTCAGCTTGATCGTCTCCGTCGATTCGCCCGCGGTGAGGCGGCAGAAGTAGACGCCGCTCGCGAGGGCAGAGGCGTCCCACGTCAGCGCGTTCGTCCCGGCCGGGAAGCGGGCGCCGTCGGCGAGGCGGGCGACTTCGGCCCCGCGCACGTTGTAGACCACGGCCGTGACCTCGGCCGTAGCCGGGAGGTCGAAGGCAATTGTGGTTTCCGTACGGAAGGGGTTGGGGTAGCTGGCGTGGACGCGGAAGCGCTCGGGCGTGCCCGCCTCTGGCTCGCCGGCCACGGCCATCTGCTTCACGAGGCGGAGGTCGTCGATGTAATACTGGCCGAACGGCTCGTTGCCGGGCACATACGTGAGCTGCATGCTGTCGAAGCGCAGCGTCCCGTCGAGCACGCCGTCGCCGATCCACGAGCCGACGCCGTCGCTCCCCATGTTCCACGAGACGAGCTGCCAGCCGACCCAGTCGATCGTGAACCACGGGCTGACTTCGGTGCCCGTCGTGCCGGTGTTCACCCGGTCATCGACGGCGAAGCGGAACTGGTTGCCGAGGCCGTCCCCGAAGACGTACGCCTGCAGGGTGTACGTGCTGTCGAATCGGACGTTGAACGGGGGGCCGCCGGCGAGGAACTCGCGGATGAGCCACGGCGAGGTGTCGACGTTCCACCCGTAGTCGAGCCGGAACGAGGCGACGCCGCCGTTGAGTAGGTTGTACACGTCGGTGTCGACGACGGCGCCGGTCGAGTCGGTGACGATGCCCGTCGTGGAGCCGCTCTGCTGCGGCACCCACCAGTTGACGTCCACATCGCTCTCGAAGTCGTCGATCTCGGTGACGACGGTAGCGCGTGAGCCCGTCGTGAAGAGGGTCTGCTGGCGCGACGGCTGCGCGTTACGGAAGAGATCTTCGATCCCGGCTTCGAGCACGAGACGGTAGACCGTCTCCGCGGCGAGGTCGGCGGCGGGGAAGAACGTGACGACGCTCTGCTCGCCCACGTCGTACGGGACCACCTCGCCGGGCACGGCCGCGCCGCCGCCCGTCGGTTCGAGCCGGACGCGACCGTCGAGCGTGGCCGGGTTGATCCGCTCGCTGAACGTCGCGGTGACGAGGGGGCGGAACTCGACGCCTGTCGCCCCGAAGGCGGGGAACGCGCCGGCGAGCCGCGGCGGCACAGTGTCGGGGAAGCCGGTCGTGAACGTGAGCGTGAATGCGTCGCCGCCGGTCCCGTCGCCGTCGCCGTCGAGCGGATCTTCGAACGCACCCTCGGCAGTCCCGGCGATCGTGACCGTGTAATCCGTCTGGGGGAGGAGCGTGTCGGGTTCGAAGACGAGCCGGGTGTCGGCCTCGTTCCATGCGAACGTGCCGTCCACGTCCGGCGCAATCGAGAACGCGGCCTCGACGCTGGCGCGGTCCATCGGCCGGCTGAACTCGAAGACGAGCGGGTCGGTGATGCGGAAGTTGTCGTCGCCCTCGGCCGGCGTCGTCGAGGTCACGACCGGCGGGATCGTCGAGACGAGCTGGACGTCGGTGAACGTGAAGAAGGTGTCGACGGGCGTGATCTGGCTGGAGAACGGCGCGTAGCCCTCGGCCTCGACGGTGAACGCGAGCGTGCCGGCGGGGAGGCCGGGCAGGTAGTAGAACCCGTTGCGCAGCTCGTCCGGGTCGTCGGAGTACTGGTTGAAGAGGGATTCGTACGTATCGGTCGTGTACGACTGGCCGCCGATCGTGATGACGGCGCCGTTGATAGGCTGCTCGCTCTCGAGGTCGGAGACGATGCCCGTAGCGATGCGGGCGGGCGGGCGCTCGATGCCGTGGTAGTCGAGGATCGCCCAGAACATCGCGCGGGCTTCGAGCTGCTTCCACTCCGCGTTCATGTTGCGCTGGTTCTGCGTCGGGTTCGTGTGGAAGCCGGCCTCGCTCAGCGCGGAGGGCATGAGCGAGAAGCTCTGCACGAAGTTGCGCGAGCCCTTCGGCGTGACCGACACGTCGCGGCACGAGGACTCGCCGTAGAAGTCGCACTCGCCCCACGCGCCGTCGTTCGAGAGGGGAATGCGCATGCCGCGGCCGAGGAGCGGCCCCATGATCTCGGCCCACGGCCGACCACCGTTGTACGGGGGCGCAGGCTCGCCGCCGGTCCGGAGCTGGGGCCAGAGCACGAAGAGGGAGTTGGCGCTCGGCGCCGCGGCGTTGCTGTGGATCGAGTGGAAGTGATCGGCGTTGAGCGCGTTCGCGTCGTCCACGCGCTGGCTCAGGCCGACGTTCTGCTGGTCGTTCGTCCGCGACAGGTAGACCGTGTCGATGTCGGTCTCGGTGAGGAGGATGTCGCGGAGTTCGAGGCCGACGCGGAGCACCTTCCGCGCTTCGGAGTAGCCGAAGACGCCGATGTTCTCGTTCTGGCTGTGGCCGGGGTCGAGGTAGAGGCTCCAGTCGGAGAGCCCGGTGACCTGCGCCGAGGCGGGCGCGGCGAGGCTCACGGCGAGGACGAGGAGGGGAAGCAAGCGAACCATGAGGGGCGAGGTCGGGAGGAGGCGGGGCATCATCGGGCGAGGGGCAGGAGGTAGAGCGTGCCGTCGCCGAGGTCGTCGAAGGCAATCGTGCGGCCGTCGGGCGACCACGACGGGTTCATCTCGAGCCGATCGGCCGTCTGGGTGAGCGCGACGGTCTCGCCGCTGCCGTCGGTGCGGACGGCGAAAAGGTCGGAGGCGGTGAACGCCTCGCCATCGTCCTCGGTGCGCATGAACGCGATCCACTGGCCGTCGGGCGACCACGTCGGGCGGTGGCCGGGGCCGAGGCTCCGTAGCCCGCTCCCGTCGGCGTTCATCACGTGGAGGTCGCCGCCCATGATCTCGAACGCGACGCGCGCTCGGTCGGGCGAGGCGACGGCGTTGAGCACGCGCCGGTCGGTGAGCAGCGCCTCCGTCTGAGCCCCGCCGTCGCCGACTCGGACGGCGGCGAGCGTCGTGCCTTCGACCACGAACGCCGGGCCTGCGACGGCGCGCTGCGGCTCACCGGGCGACGCGAGGGCGAGGACTTCGAGCCCGTCGGGCGAGGGGAGGAGGACGGCGGTCCCGGTCGGGCTCCACTGCGGGAGAACGGGCATCCGCGCCCGGTAGTCGGTGAGCTGCTCGGCCGCGCCGCTCGCTAGGTCGAACACCTTGACGGCGCTCCGCCGCTGCGTGCCCTCGACTTGTGACACGCGAGCGAGGAGGGCCTGTCCGTCCGGCGACCACGCAAAGCCGAAGCCTGCGGCGGACTCGGCCGTGATCTGCCGGAGCGCCTGCCCGTCGGGCTGGACGACCCACAGCCCGTCGTATCCGGGGCGTGTGAATGCGAGCTGCGTGCCGTCCGGCGACCACGTCGGGTGGGCGAAGCCGGTGCCGTCGAGGTTGAGCGGGACTGGTGCCCCGGCGGCGCGGAGCGTGCTCTGCGCCACGGCGGGCGGCGCGACGGCGAGGGCGAGGAGGAGGCCGCCCAGCAGGGGCAGCGTGCGGAGTGGCATGAGCGCGGAGGTCAGGCGGTCGGGAAGCGGGGCAGAGGGCATATAATACCACATACCCTTTCGCGCTGCCCTCATTAGCTTCGGGGTTCGTATGCTCCACCCGTCGAGGGGCGCTCGCTCCAGCGACCCCGGCTCGCCGCACTTCCTTCACCCAGACGACCGCTTCGTGCGACACCTCCGCTCTCTTAGCCTCTCCGTTCTTTTACTCAGCCTCGCGGGACTCGCCGGGTGCTCCTCCACGCGCCCGCCCGCGCTCGACCTCGACGGGCCCGCCGTCGTGCCGCCGCTGCCGGACGTGCAGCGCGAGTTCCGTGGCGCGTGGGTCGCCACGGTCGACAACATCGACTGGCCGACGCGGCCGGGGCTGTCCACGGCCGAGCAGCAGGCCGAACTCCGCGCGCTCCTCGACCGCGCCGTCCTCCTCAACCTCAACGCGATCGTCTTCCAGATTCGACCCACCGCCGACGCGTTCTACGCCTCGCCGCACGAGCCGTGGTCGGCGTACCTCACGGGGCAGCAGGGGCAGCCGCCGGAGCCGTACTACGACCCGCTCGCCTTCGCCGTCGAGGAGGCGCACCGGCGCGGGCTCGAACTCCACGCGTGGTTCAACCCGTACCGCGCCTACCACCCGACGGCAAAGGGCGAGCTCGCCGCGAGCCACATCAGCCGGACGCACCCCGAGGTCGTGCATCAGTATGGTGATCTGCTGTGGATGGACCCCAGCGAGCCCGTCGTCGTCGACCACAGCCTCCGCGTGATCCTCGACGTCGTCGCGCGCTACGACATCGACGGCGTCCACCTCGACGACTACTTCTACCCGTACCCCGTCACCGACTCCCTCGACCAGACCGTGCCGTTTCCCGACAGCACGAGTTGGATGCGCGCCGTCGCAGAGGGCAACACGCTCAGCCGCGACGACTGGCGGCGGCAGAGCGTCGACCGCTTCGTCGAGCGGCTCTACGACGAGGTGAAGGCGGCGAAGCCGTGGGTGAAGGTCGGGATCAGCCCGTTCGGGATCTGGCGGCCCGGCTACCCCGCGTCGGTCACGGGCTTCGACGCCTACGCCGCGATCTACGCCGACGCGCGCAAGTGGCAGCAGGCCGGCTGGGTCGACTACTTCACGCCGCAGCTCTACTGGTCGATCGACAGCAAGGGGCAGAGCTATCCGGCCCTCCTCGACTGGTGGGTCGAGCAGAACACCCAGCGCCGTCACCTCTGGCCGGGCAACTACATCAGCCGCGTCATGTTCGAGGGGCGGAGCGCGTGGGAGCCGGGCGAGATCGTCGAACAGGTCCGCGTGACGCGCGCACGGCCGGGCGCGACGGGCAACGTCCACTTCAGCATCAAGGCGCTGCGCGACACCGTCAGCGTGCTTGGCGAACAACTCGCCGCCGAGGTCTACGGGGCGCCCGCGCTCGTCCCCGCCTCGCCGTGGCTCGACGCCGACGCGCCGGGGGCACCAACCCTCGCTATCGAGCGCGCCGCCGACCTCCTCGCCGTGGCGATGACGCCGGGCGACGACGAGCCCGTCTGGCTGTGGACCGTCCGCACGCGGCACGGCGCGACGTGGACCGTCGACGTGGTGCCGGGCTGGCAGCAGATGCATCCGCTCGCGCGAGGCACGAACGGGGAGGCGCCGGACGAAGTCGCCGTGTCGGCCGTGGACCGCGTCGGGAACGAGGGGCCGGTGGCGCGGCTGCGGCTGAACCCGACGATGCCGTAGTCGATACCGTCGCGCCGCCGTCGCGCGTTGTTCTAACCTCCAGATCCGGCCGTAGCTTCAGGCCCCCTCTCCCAACTCCCAAGTCTGATGCAGCCTCCCGCCGCCTCGCCGAAGCCGCCCAAGCGGAGCCCGTGGTTCTGGGTCCCGAGCCTCTACTTCGCCGAGGGGATCCCCTACGTCGTCGTGATGATCGTCTCGGTGATCATGTACAAGCGGCTCGGGATCTCGAACACCGACATCGCGCTCTACACGAGCTGGCTCTACCTGCCGTGGGTGATCAAGCCGTTCTGGAGCCCGGCCGTCGATGTGCTCAAGACGAAGCGGTTCTGGACCGTCATCATGCAGCTCTTCATCGGCGCGGGCTTCGCGGGCGTCGCCCTCACGCTGCCGACGGAGCCGTTCTTCCAGTACACCCTCGCGTTCCTCTGGCTCCTCGCGTTCTCGTCCGCCACGCACGACATCGCCGCCGACGGGTTCTACATGCTCGCGCTCTCAGAGCACGACCAGGCGTGGTTCGTCGGGATTCGCAGCACGTTCTACCGGCTCGCGATGATCACGGGGCAGGGCCTGCTCATCATCCTCGCGGGCTTCCTGGAGAGCGCGACGGGGATGCCGCCCGTCGAGGTCGACGTCCGCGCGGTGGCGGAGGCTCCGGCCGCTGCTGTCGCTCCGGTGCCGCCACCGCTCACGACCGATGCCGAAGAGCTCCGCCTCGTCCCGACGACGTCCGACCTCGCCGTCGAGATCACCCCGCGCGCGACCGACGAGGTCAACGCGCTCATCGCCGAGGCGAAGGCGGCGAACGTGGCCGCCGGGTTCTACGAGGCCGAGCAAACGATGGCCGAGGCCGAAGCGGAGGCGATGGAGGCCGGGTGGTGGCAGCGCGCGATTGTCGCCCCGCTTGAAGTGCTCCTCCGCGACTGGTTCGGGAAAGGCGAGGTCGCACCGTCGGCTACGGCGGGCAACGTAGCCGTTCTCGGGCTGCGGCTCTCGGGGCCCCTCCCGGCGGGCGAGACGGCCGTCGTCAACCTCCGGCAGTCGGGCGACAAGAGCATTCGCCTCGTCGAAGGCGCGCGGCTGGAGTTCACATCCGAGAACTGGGACACGCCCGCGCAGGTCGTCGTCCAGCTCGACCCCAAGCTCGACGCGCCGACGACGGGGTCGCTGGAGGCGCTCTCGGGGAATCTCCCGCTCGCGTGGGCGATCACGTTCTTCATCCTCGCTGGCGCGTTCATCCTCCTCATGCTGTGGCACCAGTATGCGCTGCCGCGCCCGGCGTCCGACCGGCCCGCCGTCGAGGGCGCGAGCGGAGCAGGGCTGATTCAGTACCTCGGCTTCCTCGTCCTCTTCATCCCACTCCTGTTCCTGTTGCTCGTCCCGATACTGATCTACGGGTTCGTCCGGCCGCGCGGCACCGGCCCGTGGGGCGACCTCTTCCGTCGCCTCCCATTCTCTGACTCGCCGTTCGCCGAGACGATCGTCTCGTTCTTCCTCAAGCCCGAGATCAGCGTGGCGATCGCATTCCTCCTGTTCTACCGCTTCGCCGAGGCGCAGCTCGTAAAGCTCGCCAGCCCGTTCCTGCTCGACACGGCCGAGGTGGGCGGGCTCGCGCTCACGACGGGCGAGGTCGGCTTCGTCTACGGCACCGTCGGCGTGCTCTTCCTCACGCTCGGCGGGATCCTCGGCGGGATCGTCGCAGCGCGTGACGGGCTCAAGAAGTGGCTCTGGCCGATGGTCATCGCGATCAACGTCCCGAACGCCGTGTACCTCTTCCTCGCCACCGTGCGGCCCGAGAGCTTCCTCGTCATCAACACGGCCGTCGCGGTGGAGCAGTTCGGGTATGGGTTCGGGTTCGCGGCCTTCCTGCTGTTTCTGATCTACGTCGCGGAGGGCGAGCACAAGACGGCGCACTACGCGATTGGCACCGGGCTGATGGCGCTCGGGATGATGATCCCGGGGATGTTCAGCGGCTGGCTCCAAGAGTTGATCGGCTACCAGGAGTTCTTCGTCTGGGTGCTCATCGCGACGATCCCGAGCTTCCTCGTCACCGCCCTCGTTCGCGTCGATCCCGAGTTCGGCAAGAAAGAAGACGAAGTCGAAACCGTCGAGACCGCATGACGCTCCGCCCGATCCGCCGCGCTGACACTGAGGCGCTCCGCGCGCTCTGGAATCGGGCCGCCGTGCACGATCCGCTCTCCGCGCCACTCTTCGACGAGAAGGTGTGGGACGACCCCGGTTTCACGCCGGATCTCGCCCTCGCCGCCGACGCCGCCGGCGAGATCGCGGGCTTCGCGTTCGGCGTCGTCCGGCCGAGCGACGACGGGCCGCGCGGCGTGATCAAGCTCCTCGCCGTCGCGCCGGAGCGGCAGCGCGAAGGGATCGGTACGCGCCTCGTCGAGGCGCTCGAAACGGCGATGCAGGCGGCAGGCGCGACGGCGATCCGTCTCGGCGAGTCGCCGCCGAACTACCTCTCGCCAGGGCTCGATCCACGCTACACGCGGGCCCTCCTGCTGTTCGAGAAGCGCGGCTACACCCGGCTCCGGGAGGCCTACCACATGGCCGCTGACCTCGCCGGCCAGACCTTCGACACGGACGCGGACGAGCAGGCGCTCACCGCCGACGGCATCACCGTCCGCCGCGCGGCGGGCTCCGATCAGGAGACGGTGATGACGTTCCTCGACGAACACTGGCCGCCGTGGAAGGCCGAGATCGGCCGGACGTTCGCGAACGACCCGGTCAGCCTCCACCTCGCGTTCGAAGGCGGCGCGGTGCTCGGCTTCTCGGCCTACGACGCCAACAACGTCGGCACCGGCTGGTTCGGACCGATGGGGACCGCGCCCGCCGCGCGCGGCCGGGGCGTCGGCGCCGTCCTGCTCAAGCGCTGCCTCGCCGACATGAAGGCGCAGGGCCACGCGACCTCGACGATCCCGTGGGTCGCGCCGATCGCGTTCTACGCCCACCACGTCGGCGCCGAGATCAGCCGGCTGTTCTACCGCTACGAGAAGAAGCTAGGCGGCTGACGTTCGCTCACGGCGACGGTGGCAGCGCGAGGGTGCGGAGCACGGCCTGCATTACGGCGTCGCGGTCGTCGCGCGTGCGGATGGTCTCGAAGGGGAAGCCGAAGATGACGCGCGGGCACGCGCCCCGGCTCGCGACGGCCGCGCTCATGTTGTTCTCGGCGTAGCGGAGCACCGTCGCGCCCGTGCTGTCAGCAGGTTCGATCGCGTCGGGCGCCTCGGCGGCGTACACGTCCGGGTCGAAGTCGGAGACGAAGTCGAGCGTGGTGCCGTCGGGCAGGAGTACATCGTTCGGGCTGACGAGGCCGCCGGTCGTCACGGCGTGGTCCGTCCGCCACCGGATGCCGAGGGTTTCGCGGGCGAACGCGGAGCCGGGCGCGTCGTCGGGCTGCCCCTCGAACACATCGGTGCCGACGTACGAGCCGGAGACGAAGAGGCCGCCGCCGCCGTCGCAGAAGCGGCCGAGCGCGTCGCGCAGCGGTGCGGGCAGCGCTTCGAACTGCGGCGGGCGCGTCGGCTTCGGCCACGGCGTCGTCTTCTGCTCGCCGAGGATGAGGTCGAGCGCGCGGTACGGCGCGGCGTCGACCGTGCCCGCTGCGAACGCCGCCGCGCTCGTCGAGGCGAAGGCGACGCCCGCCGCGCGGAGCGACTCGCCGTGGAGGAGCGGGAAGTCGAACGTGTTGCCGGGGAGGACCGTCGTCTCCCTATCGCCGTAGCTCGACCCCCAGCCGGGGGCGTCGTCGTCGGTCCACGGATCGTTCCGGTCGAAGTTGAACTGGTTGCCGGTGAAGTTCAGGTCGTAGCGGTCGGGCACGCCCTGGTCCTGCCAGTGTGCGAACCCGGCGAGCGAATCGGTCTCGACGACGGCAGGGGGGGCGATGCGGTCGAACCCGTTGACGACGAGCACGGGGCCGCCGCCGCTCGGGAGGTGGAGCACGGCGAGCGTCTCCGACGGCGCGCTCTCGCCCCCGGCGTTCGCGGCGGCCACGCGGTACGAGTAGATCACGCCCGGCTCCAGCCCGCGCAACGTCACCGCCGTACCGTCCACGACGCGGCCGTTGTCCCAGCCGCCGCGCTCGACGCGCGTGTAGACGACGTAGGCCGTGGCGTCGGCCGTCGGTTCGAGCGGGTCGGGCGTGGGCTGCCAGCCCAGCGCGACGCCGTCGGTGCCCGCGAGCGTCGCCTGGAAGTGGGAGACAGGGAGGGGCTGGACGACGTACGCCGTCCCGTGCTGCGTCGCGAGGAAGCGGAGGACTGCTTTATAGATCGAGCGGCTGACGTCGAACCGGAAGCGCGGGTCGAGGGCGAACTTCATGTCGAGTAGGTTCTGCTGCGAGAGGAGTTCGAGGAGCGCCGCCGGGACGTTCGGGCGGACGGCCTCGCTGTAGTCGCGGTCCCACAGGCTCCGCCGGTTCCAGACCGGGTCGTAGAGCGCTTCGATGTCCTCGACGAGCTGGGTCTGGAGAAGGTCGGCGAAGTCGCGGTTGGCGAGGCGGGAGACGCCGTCGGGGAAGAACTTCGCGGGGTCGTCGCTCTGCCGCTCGGCGCGGGGCGGGATCGGGCGGACGGTGACGGGCGGCGCGTCAGCTGCGTCAGCGCCTTCCGTACTGTAGATCAGGAGCGTGCCGATCGTCGTGTCGGACCGGGTGATGCCGGCGTCGGTGTGGAAGGCGAGGGAGAGGTCGATGGGGATGCCGAGGCCAGGCGTCTGCCGGTCGCGGTTGGGGCCGAAGGGGGCGCCGCGGAGGTAGTTCACCCACTCGCCGCGCCCGCGGTAGTCGTCGGTGTAGTCGTTCTCGCCGCCGGAGAGGCTGTAGACGAGCGAGTCCGGCATCCCGTCGGTCTGCATCGCGTAGCGCGCCGCCTCGACCCACCGGGGCCGCCCGCTCGCGTGTCCGCCGCGCGCCACGATCCCCATCCCGCCGCCGAAGCGGACGGCGTCGGCCGAGACCGCGCGGCCCGGCGTGGCGCTCGCGTTCGTGAGGACGACGCTGCCGGACGCCGGATTCCGCCCGGCCTCGAAGCGGAACGTGCCGAGGTAGACCCACGTCCCGCCGCCGATCTGCTGGTTGACCTCGAAGCGCGTCGCGCCGCCGGCGTGGTAGACCGTGTACGCGGCGTCGGTGACGTTCCCCGGATCGCGAGCGTAGGCGACGCGGACGGCGTAGTTGCCGGTCTCGGGGATGGCGGGCGTCCACCGGATGCCCGCCGTCGAATCGGCCGAGGCGCGGGCCGCGCGGTGCGTGCCGAGTTGGAAGGGATTGACGCCTTCGGTGTAGGGCGGCGCGCCGACGGCGAAGCCCGCGCCGTCCGCTGTACGCCACGGTCCGGCTTCCGCGTAGCTCGCATCCGGGCCGTCGTTGTCGACGATCACCTCGTGCGTCTGCAGGTCGCGCTCGCGGGGGAGGAAGACGGTCGAGCCCGCCCGCTCCAGCATCGGCACGAGGTAGGGCTGCGTGAACGAGAGCGGGATCAGGTCTTCTACGGTCCGAAAGAGTCGCGCGCGTTGCCACTCCCACCGGTCCAGCTTGGGCTCGTAGTACCAGCCGTGGCTCGGCCAGAGCGCGACGTAGCGCCCGTCGAGCCCGGCCGTCGGCGTCCACGCCCGGTCGAGCGCGCGGACGAGTGGGGCGGGGCGGGCCTCGTTCCGTGCGAGCCGGGCGCGGTCGAAGTCCGAGGCGTCGGCGCGGTAGTAGTTCGGGACGAGGGCTTCGACGGGCGTCTGCTTCGACCACAGCCGGAGGTCGTAGCCGGGGAAGAACGGGCCGAGGCGGTCGCGGACGAGGGCGTGGAGCGCGTCCACTGTGGCGGGCCGGAACGGGCGGTAGGCGAGGGCCTCGTTGAACCGAATGTCGACGCGCCGCGCGTCGGCGTCGATGGCGAGCGTGTCCACGTCCGTGCCCTGAGCGAAGTCGAACGCGCAGCCGTCGCGGGCGCAGGATGCGAGCAGGTTGGCGAGGGCGGCGCGGCTTTGCGCGCGGGCCTCCGCTTCGGAGAGCGCGGGTGCGGAGGCGGGAGGCGGAACGGCAGCCGGGCGCGGTCCGGCGCAGCCTGCGACGAGGAGGAGGCCGAGCAGGACGGGAGCGAGCGGCGTGCGAGCGACGGACGTGCGGAGGGGGGAGGGGCGCATCGGGAGGGGGATGCCGAAGGGGCGAAGTGAGGACGGCGGAAGGCACGTGGAAGGTACTCGCCGAGCGCGTACGAACGCCATCGGCAGGTCCAGGATCGCAAAGTGTCGGCCGGGTGATTTTGCGATGGAAGCCCTCGGAATCTCTCCCTCCGTTGGTCGTCGTTGGCTACTTTCTGTTGCCTGCCGCGTGCCATGCCTGTCATTGCAGGGCGGCCTTTCTCGAAGGCCGCTCGCATCTCGCCCCGCTTCACGCCTCCACCCGTGCCCGCCTCCTCTCCCATCTCATCACCTCGGCCGATTCCCTCGCCGGGCCTCGCGGCGACACCCTCTGCGGTAGGGCAGGAGTGGGTCGAGCGGACGCTCGCCGCGCTCACGCTGCACGAGAAAATCGGCCAATTGCTGATGCCGTGGGTGGGCGGCGAATACGTCGCGCTTGACTCGCCGGAGTTCGACCGGATCCGGGCGTGGGTGGAGGAGGACGGTGTCGGCGGGCTGATCCTCTCGATGGGGTTGCCGCACAGCTATGCGGCGAAGCTGAACGCGGCGCAGGAGCGCGCGGCCGTCCCCCTCCTCGTCGCCTCGGACATGGAGAACGGGGCGGGGATGCGGCTCGCCCGCTCATACGCCCTCCCGACCCTCCTCACGCAGGGCGGGGCGACGGTCTTCCCACCGCTGATGGCGTTCGGCGCGACCGGCGACGAGACCCTCGCGGAGCGGCTCGGCGAGGTGATGGGGCGCGAGGCGCGGGCCGTCGGGGTGCACATGACGTTCGGGCCGGTGCTCGACGTGAACTCGAATCCGGCGAATCCGATCATCAACACGCGCTCGTTCGGCGAAGACCCGGAGGCGGTGGCGCGGCACGGCCGGGCCTACATCCGCGGCGCCCGCGCCGCCGGGCTGATGACGACGGGCAAGCACTTCCCCGGCCACGGCGACACCGACACCGACTCGCACATCGAACTCCCGACGATCGGCGTGGACCGCGCTGCGCTCGACGCCGTGCACCTCCCGCCGTTCCGCGCGGCCATTGACGAGGGCGTGGACGGCATCATGACGGCGCACATCGCCGTCGTCGGCGTCGAAGGGCCGGACGCGCCGCCGGCGACGCTCTCGCCGTATTTCATGACAGACGTGCTGCGGAACGAACTCTGCTTCGACGGCCTGCTCTTCACCGACGCGCTCAACATGGGCGGCGTGGCAAACCGCTACGGCGCGGCCGAGTCCGCCGTGCTCGCGCTCGAGGCGGGCGCGGACGTGCTGCTTTATCCGATTGACGTGCGCGGCGCGGCCGAGGCCGTCGCTGACGCCGTCGTCTCCGGCCGGATCAAGGAAGCACGGATCGACCGCTCCGTCCGCCGCCTGCTCTCGGCAAAAGCCCGCGCCGGATTGCACGAAGAACGGCTTGTTGCGCTCGACGCCGTGGACCGCGCCGTCGGCGTGCGGGCGCACCACGCCTTCGCGCGGGAGGTGGCCGAGCGCTCCCTCACGCTCGCGCGTGACGCCGACGGCCTCGTCCCGATCCCGGCCGCCGCCCGCCGCGTGCTCTCGATCACGTACGCCGAGGCCGACGACCTCCTCGCCGGCCGCGTGTTCGACGGCGTGCTGAGCGCGGCTGCAACGGACGGGGTGGGGCGGACCGTCGCCTCCATCCGCGCCGACGCCCGGACGATGCCGCACGAGATCGAGGCGTTGCGAGCGCAGGCCGAAGACGCCGACCTCGTCGTCGTGTCGATGTACGTCTCGCCCCGGAACTACCAGGGCTCGGTGGCGGCCGAGGGCGCATTCTCCCGTTTCGTGGAGGCCCTCGCCGCGAGCGGCACGCCGACCGTCGTGGTATCGTTCGGGAGCCCGTACCTGCTCAGCGGCTTCCCCTCGGTGTCGACCTACCTCCTCGCGTGGGGCGGCGAGGAGGTCAGCCAGCGCGCGGCGGCGCGAGCCCTCCTCGGGGCCGCTGCCATCGGCTGCCGGCTGCCGATCTCGCTCCCCCCGTTTCACGAAGCCGGCGAAGGCCTCGCCCGCCCCGCCGTGCTCGACCTTCCTCTCTGACCCTCAACGCTGAGACCCTCATGGCCCACAACTCCAGCTCGAACGCAACGGCGTGGCGCAGCCGCGAAGAGAAAGTGCCCGTCGTCATCGCCGAATACGACGAGATCGCGCACATCGTCGCCCGCCGCATCGCCGAGGTCATCCGCGACAAGCAGGCCGCCGGGAAGCCACCCGTGCTCGGCCTCGCGACGGGGAGCACCCCCATCGGCATCTACCGCGAGCTGATCCGGATGCACCGCGAGGAGGGGCTCGACTTCTCCGACGTCGTGACGTTCAACCTCGACGAGTACTACCCGATGCGGCCGGAGAGCATCCACAGCTACCACCGCTACATGTGGGAGAACCTCTTCGAGCACATCGACATCCGCCCCGAGAACGTCCACATCCCCGACGGCGCGCTCCCCCGCGAGGAGGTCGAGGCGTTCACGGCGGACTACGAGCGCAAGATCGAGGCGGTCGGCGGGATCGATTTCCAGCTCCTCGGCATCGGGAAGACGGGCCACATCGGGTTCAACGAGCCGGGCTCGGGGATGGAATCGCGCACCCGCCTCATCGCGCTCGACACGGTCACCCGCCGCGACGCCGCCGCCGACTTCTTCGGCGAGGACAACGTCCCCACGCAGGCGATCACGATGGGCGTCGCGACGATTATGGCGGCCCGCGAGGTCGCCCTCATCGCGACGGGTGAGCACAAAGCGCAGATCGTCCAGCGCGCCGTGGAAGGATCGATCAACCCCGATATCGCGGCGACTTACCTCCAGAAGCACGAGAACGCGACGTTCTACGTGGACCCGCCCGCCGCCGCCGAACTGACGCGCATCCACACGCCGTGGATCGTCGGGGAGGTGACGTGGACGCGGGAGCTGGAGATCCAGGCCGTGATCTGGCTCAGCATGGAGGTTGGGAAGTCCGTGCTCAAGCTCGACAACCTCGACTACCGCGAGCACCACCTGTCGTCGCTGATCGCGCGCTACGGCGCGGCCGGTCCCATCAACGGCGAGGTATTCAACGCGCTCATCGCCAAGATCCGGGGCAAAAGCAAGCTGCCTGCCGGCAAGCGCATCGTCGTCTTCTCGCCGCACCCCGACGACGACGTGATCTCGATGGGCGGCATCCTCAACAAGCTGCACCAGAACGGCAACGACATCACCGTTGCCTACCAGACCTCGGGCAACATCGCCGTGTTCGACCACGAGGTCCGGCGCTACCTCGACTTCCTCCGCCGCTTCGGGAGCAGCAGCCCGGAAGGCGCCGCGCTCGTCGAGCAGATGGAGGAGTTCCTCGACACGAAGAGCCCGGGCCAGGTCGACATCGAGGCGGTGCAGGAGATGAAGCGGGCGATCCGCGAGGCCGAGGCCGTCTCGGGCATCGAGACGTTCGGGATGACGCGGCACCAGGCCCGCTTCCTCAACCTCCCGTTCTACCAGACGGGGAAGGTTCGCAAAGACCCCATCGGCCCGAAGGACGTGCAGATCACGCTCGACCTCCTCGACGAGACGCAGCCCGAACTCGTCTTCGTCGCGGGCGACCTCTCCGACCCGCACGGCACGCACCGGATGTGCCTCGAAGCCGTCCACCGCGCGCTCGATGCGTACACCGGCCCGGCCCCGCAGATCTGGTACTACCGCGGCGCGTGGCAGGAGTGGCGCATCGCGGAGTCGGACGTGCTCGTGCCACTCTCCGAGGACGAACTCCGGCTGAAGATCCTCGCCATCTACAAGCACCAGTCGCAGAAGGACCGCGCGCCGTTCCCCGGCCAGGACGACCGCGAGTTCTGGCAGCGCGTCCAGGCTCGGAATACGAACACGGCGCGGATCGTGGACCAACTCGGCCTGCCGGAATACTTCGCGATGGAGAGCTACGTCGTGCGCCAGAACGGCGAGCCGATCGAAGAGGAGATGATCTCCACGAGCGCACTCGGCCGTCCCCGAGAGGAGGCCGCGGAGGCTGTCGCGCAGGCGGAGGAGGCGTGACCGAGCCCTACGTCATCGGGATCGACGGCGGTGGGACGCGCACGACGGTGGCCCTCGCTGACGCACATGGCGAGCTTCTCCGCCGCACGGGCCCGCCGGGGCTCGTCGACCCGCGCAACCCGGCGGCCAGCGCCGACGTGCTCGTCGCGCTGATACGCGAGGCGAGGGCGGAGGCTGGCGTGGACGGTCCGGCCGCCGCGCTCTGCGCCGGCCTCGCGGGCGTGGGGAATGCCGCCGAGCGGGAGGTCGTCCGCGCCTCACTCGCCGCGCAGGACGTCGCCCGGCGCGTCGTCGTGGTAGGCGACGGGGAGACAGCGTTGGAGGGAGCGTTCGCGGGCGGCGCGGGCATCCTCGTCATCGCCGGCACGGGCTCGATCGCGTACGGCCGCAGTGAGGACGGCCACGTGGAGCGGTGCGGCGGGTGGGGCATGATCGTCGGCGACGAGGGGAGCGCGTACGGGACGGGTCGGGCGGCGCTCGTCGCCGCGCTCCGCGCCCACGACGGGCGCGACCCCGACTCGCGCCTGCTGCCCGCCGTGCTCGACGAACTCGGGCTGCGCTCGCCCGACGAGATCCCGCCGTGGGCCGGGCGGGCGGAGAAGACGGAGATCGCCGCGCTCGCCCCACTCGTCGCCCGCGTCGCCGCCGAGGGTGACGACCGCGCCGAGCAACTCGTGGCGACGACCGCGCAGGAACTCGCCCGGCTCGTAGCCGCGCTCGTCGAGCGGCTCGGGCCGTGGACGAACGCGCCGACGGTCGTCTACTTCGGCGGGATGTTTCGGACGCCGGGCTTCGCGCGCCGCGTGGATGACGC
Organism: Rhodothermales bacterium; assembly: GCA_039944855.1. Lineage (NCBI taxonomy): Bacteria > Pseudomonadati > Rhodothermota > Rhodothermia > Rhodothermales > Rhodothermales bacterium. The sequence continues at coordinate 81,576 of JBDUXZ010000034.1, forward strand.
CATCGCGCAGGCGGTCCCCGGTGGCGTGCGGCGGCGGGAAGCGGCCGAGGACGCCGTCGGTGGGGCGCTGCGGATGGCGTGGGCGCTCGCCGAAGGCGTCACCCCTTCGCCGGGCGCGTAGCGAACGCGCGGGGTACGGGCAATTCGGCCATCGTCCGAAGCCCCGGCCGCGCCTCGCCGACGAGCGCGGCCGTGTTTACGAGCGTCGCCACCGTCGCCGTGTCGCCGAAGATGCCGCCCGGCACGACGAGCTCCACCGGCGGATCGCCCTCGACCCGGACGCGGTCGCGCGGGTCCTCGGCGCCGACGTACATCCGCAGATCGAGGGAGATCACCACCTCGCCCCCGACGGCCCCGGTGATCGAGTGCCGGATGCCCGTCACCGCGCCCTCTTCGACGGTGACGTGCGGCGTCCGGTGCGCCCGGTCGGCGATCATCGGCCGCAGCGATTCGTTGATCGCGTCGAGCGGCCAGCCGAGCCCGTCCGCGATCATCAGCAGGGATTCGCGGAGTCCGATGTGGCCGAATTTCCCCGTCGCCTTCTTCTCCTCGAAGTCGGCCTCGCTGATGCCCGCGCCGACCTTTCGCTGGAGCGGCCCGCGCCGCAGCCCCGCGTCCACGATCCGCTCGACGTGCACGCGCGACACGCCGACGCAGACGCCTGTGGCGGTGAGCGCGAGCGTATCCATCGCGTAGCCAGGGTTCACGCCCGTCCCGACGAGCACGACGCCCGCGTCCTCCGCCGCTTCATCGAGCTCGGCAGCGAGCGCGGGGTGGCGGTCGAAGGGGAACGACAGCTCTTCCGTCGAGGAGACGACATGGACGCCGGCGCGGACACAGCCGAGGAGTTGGTCGCGCACGCCCGGCAGGAACGACGAGGTCGTGTGCAGCACCACGTCCGGCCGGGCCTCGTCGAGCGTCCGCGCCGCGTCGTCGGAGACCACGATCCCCGTCGTTTCGCCGCTCCCGAGGAGGTCGCCCACGTCGCGCCCGACCTTCTGCGGGTCCACGTCGATGGCGCCGACGAGTTCGATCTGCCCGGTGTCGGCTTTCGAGAGGACGGTGCGGACACAAGCGAGCCCGATGGGGCCGAGGCCGTACTGAATGACGCGGAGCGGGGAGGACGTGAGCATGGGGAGCGGGTGCAAAAGTGGAAGGAAGAGCGGGGGATTCAGTCGTCGGAAAGAGGCGCGGGGCCTCGCAGCGTCGTGTGGACGACGCGTGCGAGCGCGGCTCCGAGTCGCGCCGAGCGGTCGTGGTCGTCGACGCCTTCGGTGAGGACGACGAGGACGTACGGCGGCGCATCGTCGGGATAGACGATCGCGGCGTCGTGGTGAATGCGCGTAATCTCGCCCGTCTTGTGGGCCACGCGGACGTCGGTCGGTAGCCCGGCCGGGATCATCGCGTCGAAGGATTGGTCGAGCAGGATGGCGACCATCGCGGAGTCGGCCGAAGGAGAGACGGCACGGCCCTCCATGAGGGCGAGGAGGAGCGTGGCGAGGTCGGCGGCCGTGGCCGTGTTGCTCAATCCCTGATCGAAGGCCTTGAGGTCTTCCACGCCGCGGAGCACGCGCATCCGCTCGGTGCCGAGACGCTCGATGGTCTGCTGGACGGAGTCGGCCGTGGCGTGCTCGATGAGGAGGTTCGTCGCGAGGTTCGACGAGTGCGTGATCATCCGGCGGAGGAGAGCCTGCACCGGCACGCGCTCGCCGATCCGTTCGTAGAGTGTGTCGTCGGAATCGTCTGTGATGGCGAAGGGCGAGCCGTCGACGATGGACCGGAATTCGTTGCGCACCGTAAGCGAATCGCCGAGCTGTTCGGTCCCGGCGCGGCGGAAGGCCTCGATCATCACCGGCACTTTCATCGTGCTGGCCGCGTGGAAAACACGCTCCGTGTTGATGTCGAACCGCGTGTCCGTCGCCGGGTCGCGGACGGCGACGGCGACGGTCGCCTCCGGGTAGTCCGCGAGGACGGCTTCGACCGCCGCGCGCAATGTCCGGTCGGTCTCGGCCGAGGGCGAGGCGGTGCAGCCGGTCAGCAGGGAGACCCCGAGCAGGAGCGCGAGGCGGGGGCGGCGGAGCATGGGTGGGCGGCGGCGAGCGGCGGGACGGGCTGGGGCGATGCGGGATGCCGCCGACGAATATAGCCGCCGCAGCGATCCGGTGGATGCCCGCCGCGCACGAACGGGACGACTCCCATCGCTCGCGGAGTCCGAAGAACCTCGCGGGCCAGCCGACGTTCTTTCCCCTCCTTCTCCCCTTTCGCAGCTCACCCTCGCCTTCCTATGGCCAAGCCTTCGTCCGACCCCCAAGCCATCGCCGACCGCATCGTCGATCGCCTGCAAGATTTCTTCCACATCGCCTCCGGCCCCAACGAGGACGGCACCCACTCCGGCTTCATCGTCGTCGATTTCGAGACCGGCGACATGGGCGACGGCGTCAGCGCGTCGAACTCGGTCGCGTTCCTCCCGTTCGACCTCTCCGACGAGGACGAGCCGACCGAGATCACGACCTCCGACGACTCCGACACCGCGGCCGACGCCGCTGAGGATATGCTGCAAGCGCTCCTCGATCTCATCGGCTCCGTCGTGGCCGACGAACTCGACAGCGAAGAGTAGGCGTTCGACTTCGCGGGCGGCGATCCCGTCGTCGACGCGCTCCACTTATCGCCCCTTGCTCTGTTGAGAAGCTCGAATGGATGTCATCCTGAGCGGAGGCCGCAGGCTGCAGACGAAGAACCCGTAGGGACTCGTCCCGAAGGCTCGGCGAAGCCCATCTTTCCGGGGAAGCCCGCAGCAGACTGTCGAAACTGTCTCCGCAGAGACCCCTCGGCTCCACTCCGTTCCGCTCGGGATGACAACGTAGAGAGCTCCTCAACAGAGCAATCTCCCCTCTGTCATCCCTGCTTGCGCGGCGGCGGCGGAGGGGTGATTGGTTTCGTAGCGGTGCGTACTTTGGGCGACCAGTCGAGCGCGTCGCCGGCGGCTCCGAGGGAGCGGGTGCCGGCCGTCGCCGTCCCGCCCCTCTCGTCGCTACCGCCATGCGCGTCACCGCCGCCTCGCCCGTTCGTTCGTCCTCGCCCCGCCCGCTGCCGATGCCTGCCCGCCGCGTAGCCTGGGCCGTCCTGCTGGTAGCCGTGCTGCTCGCGGCCTCGCCTGCGTTCGCGCAGTGGTCCGAAGACCCGGCGCAGAACCTCACGGTAGCGGATCGTTCCGAGGGACAAACGCAGCCCAAGATCGCCCCGACCGACGACGGCGGGTTCTACGTGAGCTGGTTCGGCGGCGGGGGTGACGGCTACGACGTGTACCTCCAGCGGCTCGACGCGGACGGCGTCGCGCAGTGGGCGGACGACGGCATCCGCGTCGCCGACCGCAGCTTCAGCTCGACGGAGGACTACGGGCTGGCGGTCGACGCGGACGGCAATGCGCTGCTGGCCTTCCGCGTGGCCGACGGCGACGGGCGGGCGCAGGCCGTCGCCAGCCTCGTCTCGCCCTCGGGCGACTTCCTCTGGGGCGAGCCCGGCGTGTTCGTCTCCGACGACCCGAGCGCGGCGGCATCGCCCCGCGTCGCAGGCATTCCGGGCGGCGGTGCCGTCGTCGCGTGGACGTCGTTCTCAAACGGCGGGATCGTCGTGCAGAAGCTCGACGCGGCGGGCGCTCCGCAGTGGGGGGCGGACGGCGTCAGCCTCAGCACGCCGACGGGGTTCTTCTTCCTCGCCGACCTCCACGCCGACGACGCGGGGAACGCGATCGTCTCCGGCTCGGCCCAGCTCTCGAACTTCGACCGGCGGCTGTGGGCGCAGAAGCTGGCCTCGGCCGACGGCGCCCCGCTGTGGGGCAGCGATCCGGTCGAGGTGTTCGACGGCAGCGACGGCGCGCTCCAGTTCGGCTACTTCCCGCCGTTCGTGCCCGACGGCAGCGGCGGGGCCGTCTTCGCGTGGTACCAGGTCGGCGGCATCGGCGAGGGGCGCGTCCGCGTCCAGCGCGTGCTCGCTGACGGCAGCGCGGCGTTTCCGCAGAACGGCGTCGAGGCCACCGCCGAGGCCGACCGGCAGCGTACGGCGCCGTCGGCCGCGTTCAATGAAGCCACGGGTGACGTGTTCGTGGTCTGGCCCGAGGAACTGCAGGTCGGGCAGACGCGCACGTTCGGGGTTTCGGCGCAGCGGATCGACGCGGCGGGCGCGCGGCAGTGGGGCGACGACGGGCAGCCGCTCGTCCCCCTCGGCGATGCGCAGGCGAGCCAGGTGAGCGCGCTCGCGCTCGGTGCCGGCGCCGTCTTCGCGTGGTCGCTCGGCTCCGCTCCCGCCCCGATGCAGATCGAGTCCGCCCGGCTCGACGCGGACGGCGGTTTCGTGTGGCCCGACGAGATCGTGCCGCTCAAGACAGCTGCCACCTCGAACACGCGGATGCGGGGCGCGCTCAGCAGCCTCGGTTTCGCCGCGTATGTGTGGGCCGACGACAGCGGCGACGGGTCGAACCCCGACGCGATCAAAGCGCAGAACGTCAGCGCCGACGGCGCACTCGGCCCCATCGAAACCTCCAGCCTGACGTACCTCTACGACGACGGCGACGGCGACACCAACCAGGGGCCGCCCTCGACCTTCGACCCGGACATGCTGTGGGGCAACTACTACCTCACGCAGCCCGGCGGCGAGATCCTCACCGAGATTTCCGTCGCCTTCGGCCCGACGTTCCCCTCGCTGGCTAATGGACCCGTTACGTTCTGGTTGCTCGACGATCCCGATGCCGACTTCGACCCGCGCAACGCGACGGCGCTCACGAGCGTCGAGGCCACGCCCGACGTGTTCAACGACAACTTCTTCACCGTCGGGATCCCGCCGACGCAGGTCAGCGGGGCCTTCTTCGTCGGCGTCAGCGCGCAGCTTCTCGGAGGGCAGGACCGCCCCGCCCGCGTCGACACCGATGCGGACGGCGATCGCTCGTGGTTCTTCTACGCGCCCGACATCGCTGCCGTGATCGACGACCTCGCGTCGGCGCCGTTCGGCACGCGGATGGACAACCCGGAGTTCGTCATCTTCCCCGGCGCGTTCATGATCCGCGCGACGGGGCAACTCGGCGAGGCCGTCGGTTCCGTCGCCTCCCTCGATGCGACAGAGGTGACACTCACGCTCGCGCCCGGCGAGACGGCGAGCGCCGGCATTTCGCTCTCGAACCTCGGCAACAGCCCGCTCGTCTACGCCGTCACCGTCGCCCAGCAGGAACCGGCCGGAGACGACAGCGCGCTCACGGTCGAGCCGGATTCCGGCAGCGTTGCGGCGGGCGTTAGCGAGAGCCTGACGCTCCTAGCGGACGCGGCGACGCTCACCGAGGGGACGTACACGTTCGACGTGCTCATCGAGACCAACGACCCGCAGCAGCCGGCGTTGAACGTCGCGGTCACGCTCGTGGTGACGGGCGGGGTCGCGACGGAGGACGGAGCGACGCCGGGCGCGTTCGCGCTCCGCCCGAGCTATCCGAACCCGTTCGAGCACACCTCGACGGTCGAGTTCGACCTACCGCAGCGGGCGCACGTCACGCTCGCCGTCTACGACGTGACCGGCCGCCGCGTCGCCACGCTCGTAGACCGCGAGCTGGAGGCAGGGACGCACCGCGCGACGTGGGACGCGGCCGGGATGGCCGCCGGGACGTACCTCTACCGGATGCAGGCGCGCGCGTTCGCGCAGACGCACCGGACGCTCCTCGTGCGGTAGCCAAGCCTCGTCAGCGGGGCCCCATGAGCTTTACGACCTTGTTGTAGACGCCCATCGTCAGCAGCGTCGGCGCCCACATCCCGACGAAGCGGCTGACGTCGCGGCGGCCGGCGAGTTCGAGCACGAGCGAGAGCCCCATCGAGCTGAGCGCCGCGAAGAGGAAGACGTCGGACGGGATCTTCGCGGCCTGTTGCTCGATCACGCTCGTGAGCGTGCTCTCGGCGTGCTCGTCCCGCACGATGGGGGTCGGCTCGTAGGCGCGTTCGGATTTCTCGCGGGCGGGGTTCACGTCCTGCTGCGGCGAGGCAGCGTTCTCCTGGATCGGCATGGCGCGATAGGTTGGGGCTCGGCGAGAGGGCGGGCAGCGGCCGTCGGGAACGATTCGGAAAGCGGGCCTGTTCCTCCTCCCACGTCGCATCGGCGGCAGAGATACGATACCACTCACCGTACGATAGAGGGCAACCGTGGGCACAACGAAGGCACGCATCCGCGCGCTGTGGGCTGATGTAGTGCCCGCCGCTGAGGGCGTCGGGCCCCTTTTGCAGCGGGACTACTGGGCTGTCCTCGACGCGTGCCCGCTCTCTCCGTCGGAGGTGGCCGGCACCGTCCGCGAGCGGTTCCTCGACTTCCCTCCTGAGGACCTCGTCGTCTTCCGGCGTGCGAGCGGCGACGGCCCTTTAAACGTCGGGGACACGCTGGAAGTGGAGATTCGGATGGCGGGTACGACGGCGGTCCGCGTGCTCCACGTCGACGAGCAGAGCATCACGCTCGCGACAGCGGAGGGGCACCCCGAGGCGGGGCGGATCACGTTCGGCGCGTACCGGAACGGCCGCGCCGACGTCATCTTCCACATCCGTAGCCGCGCGCGGTCGAGCACGTCGGCGCACTACGCCGGCTTCCTCGCCCTCGGTGAAGCGATGCAGACCAAGACGTGGACCGACTTCATCGACCGCCTCGCGCACAGCCTCGCTGACGGCGTGATCGGCTCGATCTACGTCGAGACCTCCGAGGTCGAGGACGACGAGACCGATGCAGCGGACGCGCCCACGTTCACGGCGACGGGGGACTGAGATGGCGGAGTGGCGGATCGGGCGGGGTTGGACCGAGGCGGAGATCGCCGAGCGGCTCGTGCGCCTCCATGCGCTCGGGCGGAACTTCCCCGATCCGGTCGACGAGATCGGGCCAGAGCACGGGTGGCACGGCTACTACTCGGAGTCCGTCATCGCCCGCGTCGCGCCGGGGCCGCCCGAGGAGGACGGGCCGTTTCGCCGGGGCTCCGCCGCCATTACCGACTACGCCTTCTCCGACCCCCGCATCGTCATCGCGCACTTCGACCCGGACGCGGCATTGGAAGGGCGACGGATGCTGCTGGAGATGCGGGCGCTCCGCGCGTTGCACTACCTCGGCGGCGTCGTGGTCGGCGCCGTGCGTTCGGAGGTGGGGGAGGGTGAGAGCGTCTTCGGCTTCCGGTACGATACGCTCGAAGGCCACATCGAAGAGGGGGCGGAGTGGTTCCTCCTCACGAAGGACCACGCGAGCGGCGAACTCCGCTTCCGCATCGAGGCGTCGTGGCGGCCGGGCCAGTTCCCGAACTGGTGGAGCCGCCTCGGCTTCGCCGTCCTCGGCCAATATTACCAACGGGTGTGGCACCACCGCGCCCACGCGTTCATGGCCGAGTGGGTGCGCGTGCAGCCCGACGAGGGGGCGGAGGGCGAGCCGCTAGCCCACGCCGCCCCGGAGGTCGTGTTCGAGCGGTACGAGGCGCGCTACGAATAACCGCGTGCGGAATAACACCACGAGGCGCCGCCGGGACGCGCCGACCTGTCTAGTGTCGGGTGCCACAAAGACACGAGGCTCGGTAAATAGGGGGTGAAGCCCCTCGCGTGCGCTAAGGGTACCGGAGGCCGGACCGATAACGAACGAAGATTGCGCGCCCTTTGCCCGGGGCTGTGGTGGATCGGGGCCACGACCCATACCTTTTGCACATTGAACGCGGGCAAACCTCTTTGCTATTTGCGCGCTATACCTATCTTGTGCTTGTCTCTTAATATTACTGCACTTTGAAGACGCAACGCTCCCAGTATTCCCTGTTCCCAGCGATGGGAAATCGCCGCCGCGTGTGGATTAAGTACGGGGTCGACCTCGTCCTCTGGGTGCTCGCGACGCCGCTCGCCTTCCTCCTGCGGCTGGAGGCCGACGCAGTCGCTTATGTGGACGGAATGGTCGTCCTCCTCCTCATCGGGCTCCCGGTGAAGGCGCTGGCGGTGTACGCGATGCACCTGCCATGGCGGTCGTGGTACAAGGTGGGCCTTCGTGACCTCTCTACGTTGCTGCAAGGGGTAGCCGTGGTCACCGTGTTCCTCATGGGCGTGGCCGTCTTCCTCTCGCCCGTGGTCACGATCCCGCGTAGCGTCCCGCTCCTCGAAGCGATGCTCGCCGTGCTCTTCCTGAGCTTCGCGCGGATGGCGACGCGGATGCTCAGCGAGACCCAGCGCCGCCACGTGGCGGGCAAGCGGAAGGACGTACGGCAGGTGCTGATCGTCGGGGCCGGCGAGTCCGGGACGATGATCGCCCGCGAGATGCTGCGCCACCCGGAATCCGGGCTCCGCCCCGTCGGCTTCGCCGACGACGACCCGGGCAAGCAGAAGAAGCGGTTCCTCGGGCTCCCCGTGCTCGGCAAACTGGACGACCTCCCGCGGGTCCTCGACACGTACCGCATCAATGAGGTCATCATCGCCATGCCGTCCGAGGCCGGCAGCGTCATCCGCCGCGTCGTCGAGCACACGCGCCACGCCGACATCGACCACCGCATCATCCCGGGCGTGTACGAGTTCCTCAGCGGGCAGGTGGCGATCTCACAGATCCGCAAGGTCAACCTCGAAGACCTCCTCCGCCGCGAGCCCGTCCGGCTCGACGTGAGCGACATCCGCGGCTACGTCGAGGGCCGCGTCGTCCTCGTGACGGGGGCGGGCGGGTCGATTGGCTCCGAGATCGTCCGGCAGGTCGCCCGCTTCGGGGCGCGCCGCGTGCTCCTGCTCGGGCGCGGCGAGAACAGCATCTACCAGATCCTCGGGGAGTGCCGGCGGAAGTGGCCCGACCTCGACGTCCGCCCGCTCATCTGCGACGTCCGCGACCGCGAGCGGCTCAGCCACCTCTTCGAGCAGCACCACCCCGAGGTGGTCTTCCACGCCGCCGCGCACAAGCACGTCCCGCTGATGGAGGGGAACCCCGACGAGGCCGTGCTCAACAACGTCGGTGGCACGCTGAACCTCGCCGACCTCGCCCTCGCCCACGGCGTCGAGCGCTTCGTCAATATCTCGACCGATAAGGCCGTCAACCCTACGTCCGTGATGGGCGCGACGAAGCGCGTGGCCGAGTACGTCGTCGGCCGGGCGGCGAACTACGCCGAGCCGGGGCACAGCTTCGTCTCGGTCCGGTTCGGGAACGTGCTCGGGAGCCGCGGCAGCGTCGTCCCCCTCTTCAAGCAGCAGATCGCCGACGGCGGCCCGGTGACGGTCACGGACCCCGAGATGAAGCGGTACTTCATGACGATCCCGGAGGCCGCGCAACTCGTGCTGCAGGCGGGCGGGCTCGGGACGAACGGCCGCGTCTACGTGCTCGACATGGGCGAGCCGGTGAAGATCGTCGACCTCGCGCGCGACCTCATCCACCTCTCCGGCTTCGAACCGGACGTCGACATCCCGATCGTCTTCAACGGCATCCGGCCGGGCGAGAAGCTCTTTGAAGAGCTGCTCACGGCCGAGGAGGGGACGGACTCGTCGCGGCACGAGAAGATCTTCGTCGCGCGCAAACAGGCCGTCGAGGGGGGCGCGCTCGACGAACACCTGACCGTGCTCTTCGACGCTGCGCACAGCCGGGACCCGCTCGCGATCATGGAAGCCCTCGCCGCCATCGTCCCGACCCACATGCTCCCGATTCCGAACCGCTCCACCAACTCCGGCGACGGCGCCTCCGGCGACGGCGCGGCGGAGCCGGAACTGCTCGCATCCCCGACCCTAAGGGCCTGAGCCCGACCGAGCACGCCTAGGAACGACGGGCCCGCCTTCCACCGAGGCGGGCCCGTCTTCGTCTGTTCGAGTGCGATGCGGTGCGGTGCGTGAGAATATGGGCGGATCCGCCCATGCGGCGGGGGCAGCGGCCAGGATAACATGGCTCCGACCCTGAACGTGCGGGTCGGGTGTCCCCTTGCGCGAGGCCCCGCCCGCTCTCTTTCCACCGCGCATCACGCTGAAATCGAATGAACATCCTCAAGCTGTTCCCCCTCCTGCCGGCCCTGTTCCTGGGCGGCACCCTGTTCCTCGCCGCTTGCGACGCTAGCGACGACGCGGATGACGAACTCGCCCTCGGCCGTTTCGAGGCGGAGGTCCGTGGCGACCTCGAAATGAACCTCTCCGGCATCGCCGGCTTCACCACCGAGACCGATTCCATCGAAGGCATCGTGTTCTCGATTGGCCTGATCGACCCGGACGGCGAAGACTCCGTAATCTTCGTCGGGAGCGGGCAGCCGGCGAAGCGGACCTACGCGCTATCGCCGCCCGACGATGAAGAAGCCGAGTCCGGCGCGCTGTTCTTCGTGAGCACCTCGGACGACGAAGGCGCGTTCTACGCCTCGAATGGTGGCTCGCTCACGCTTACCGCCGTCAGCAGCAGCGGCCTCCAGGGGCGGTTCTCGTTCACGGCCGTCAATGCCTTCGACGAGGACGACACGCTCACGCTGCGGGGCACGTTCAACGCCCGCGCCGGCGAGGTCGATGACGCGACGGGAAGCCAGGCGGAGGTGTGGCTGACACGGTAACGCGCACGGCAAACGTCCCACGCCCGGCGCTCCGCGGTGACTTCGTGGAGCGCCGGGTCCGTGTCTCGACCTCGGCCGAGCCGCCCCGTCAGGCTGCTCCCATCAGGCGGGCGGCGACGGCGGCCCGGCTCGTGAGCCCGAGCTTCGAAAGCACGCTCTCGACGTGGTGCCGCGCGGTGTGAGGCGAGACGAACAGCCGCTCGGCGAGGTCGGCGTTCGAGCGGCCCTCGGCGAGGAGGACCGCCACCTCGGCCTCCCGCTTCGTCAGCCCGTGGCGGGTGCGGACAACCTCGGGGTTGGGCAGCGCGGGCGGTGCGTCGAGGGCCACGGAGATGAGGACGGCTTCGCCGAAGCCGCTGCCCGTTGCGGGGAGGAGGAGGCCGCGCAGCGCGTAGCATCCCCGGCTCGTCGTGGCCTCGCGTTCGGCCGTAGGCGGGGCGGCCGGCTCGTGGCGGAGGGGGAAGGCGAGGGCCCGGAGACGACGGGCGAGCACGCGGAGTTCGACCTCGACCCGATCTCGCTCGGGGTCAGCGTCGAGGAGCCGGGTGAGAGCGGGGTTGCGGTGGAGGAGGCGGCCGTCGGCGTCGAAGGCGGCGAGGGGCTCGGAGACGGCGTCGAGCGTGTGGCGGTGGGCGCCGAAGCGGAGGAGCGCGTCGAGCCCAGCGCGGAACGAGGGGAGGAGCGTGCTGAGAGCGGCCGTCGTCTGCTCACCGAAGGCAAAGCCGCCGTGGGTGCCGTGGAGCGCCCAGATCATCGCATCGCCGACGGCCGTGGAGCGGACGAGCACGGCGAAGTCGTTGTAGCGTTGGCCCTGGAGCACGTCCGCCACGATCGGCGAGTCGAGCATCCGGTGACCGTTGGTCTCGACGAGGTGGCGGCTCTGGTCCCACGAGAGCACCTCTTGGCCGGTCTGCTGCCGGAGCCGGTACCACGTAACGATAACGGGGTCGGTGAAGAGGATGCCCTCCGACGTGACCCCGGCGATGTAATCGTCCACGCCGTCGGCCACTTCGGGGGCGTCCTCGCTCTGGTAGCGGCCCGGCTCGGAGGGCGAGATGACGACGACGCGCTCGCCGCCGATGAAGTCGCGCACGAGGCGGCCGGCCTCCTGGATCCACGCCGTCGCGTCGGGTGCGGCGAGGGGGTTGAGGAGCGCGCGGCTGGCGGATTCGAGCCGGTGGAGGTGGGTGGAGGAGAGCACGGCGCAGGCATGAGGACGGCGGAGTACTATGTTAAAAAGAACCCCGTCGGTCTTCGCTTCCTCGGCCGTGCCTCTGTCGAATTTCATCGATGCCGGTCCCGCGAGCGGACACGACCTGCTCGGCGTCGATTCAACCTTTCGGCGGCGCCGTCCCGGTAGCAGGCCCGGTAGCAGGACGCTGGATAACGCGAGCCCGATGCGAACAATGTCGCTTCGAGCTTGGGGCGGGAGAGGACGTGGCGTTGCCACCGCAAACGGCGAGGGCGGCCCACCACCGGCCGCCCCCGCGGCAGCGCAGGTCATTCCACGATCGTAACGCGGCGCGTCTCGGTGCGGTCGCCCGCCACGATACGGACGAGGTAGAGTCCGGCAGGCAAGCCGTCAGGCCGCCACGGCGCCTGCTGCGGGCCCGCCGCCCGCGTCTCATCGAGCACGGTGGCGACGATGCGGCCCAGCACGTCGAATACCTCGATGCGAACGGTCCCCGCCGTGGCCGGTGCGAAGCCGAGCGTCACGGTCTGCCCACGTCGGAGCGGGTTCGGATAGGCGGAGAGGAGCGCCTGCCCCGGCGCCGCGTCGGGCTCCGACGCCGTCGTCGGCGTCTGAACGACGTAGCCGCCGCTCTCGACGTTGCCCTCACCGTCGAGGTCGATGCTGGCGCCGAGCCCGGTGCGCGTCACGAACGAGATCGAGTACGACGAATCCTGGCCGACGACGAACGAGGTGTCAGGGTCCGTGCTGACGACGCGAACGGTCTGGAACGTCCGCGACGAGAGCATGAGCGCCTCGGCCGAGCCGGCCGGCGTGACGAGCGTGCCCCACCCGACGACCTCGTTCTCGACGGTCTCCTCGATCCGAATCTGCTCGACGAAGGGGACGAATTGTAGCTCGTACGTGTCGGTCCACGCGGTCCCGAACGCCAGCGGGAACGCGAAGAGCCGATTGGGCGGTGCGAACCTCAGCAGGACGACGCCAGGCTCGCCGTCCACCTCGCCCTCGGCAGCGAAACCACGGATCGCGAGGGCGTCGGCGGTAGTGTCGTAGAACCCGAAGGCGACGGAGTCCGACTCGGGAATGGCCGTGCGGACGATGAGGTCGGCCTCGGCGAGGTGGGGGTCGTCGGAGCCGAGGACGGGCGGGGCGACGACCTCGGAGACGGCCGTGATGCCCACGTCGAACGAGAGGCCGGAGAAGTCCCACGTCCGGTTCGCCCCGCCCGTCGCCGCGATCACGGCGAGGGCGGACGACGGCCCGGTCTCGAACGAGGTCGCCGTCGTGGGGCGGCTGAGCTGGCCGAGGATGTCGGAGCGCGTGAGGGTGAGCTGCGCGTGCGCGGCCGGAGCGGCAGCGAGGAGCAGGAAAAGGAGTAGCGGTTTCAGGGTCATGGTCGTGCATGCGCCGGAGGACGCGGGTGGAGGGGAGAAGGAGCCGGGCGGAACGGGCTCCGCCCAGCAGGGAACCAGCAGGGGAACCAGCGGAGGAGCTAGCGGAGGAGCGTGACGCGACGCGTGAGCGTGAACCCCTCGCCACGGGCGCGGACGACGTAGAGCCCGCTCGGGAGTGCGACCGCCTCCAGCGCCAGCGTGCGCACCTCCCCCCCCGCGACGGCCCCGTCGAAGAGCGTCGCCACGTTCCGGCCGAGCGCGTCGAAGAGCTCGACGGTGACGCGTTGCGCGGCTGGCGCGGTGAGCACGAGCGCCGTGCTCGTGCGGAACGGGTTGGGATAAGCCGCCGAAAGCGCGAGCGCGTCGGGGGCCGCACCCGGATCGCCCGCCGTCACGGCGACGACCTGCGCCACGATGCCCTCGTCCGTGCAGACGACCGCGACCTCGTAGGCTTCGGGGCTGACGACGATGTCTTCTGACTCGTAGCACCCCGAGACGCTGCCGTTGCCGGTGTGCGTGAGGACAGCGAAGGTCTGGCCCACCGTAGGCACGAACCCGTCGGCGAAGGTGAGGAAGAGCCGGCCGTTAACCGTCACGTCGCCGTTCTCGACGTCGAGTTGGTCGTACCCAGTGCCGGGCGCGGTGCCCGCGAGGTCGATCTGGAGGTCGTGCTCGTTCGTCGTCATCGGGAAGTCGCCCCGGACGGACAGGACGGCGGGCACGCCAGCCCCGTTGCCGGGTTGCGTGCTCCCCGCATTCGTGAACGCGATCCCGCTGTCCACGTCCAGCACGGACGTCCCGCGGAGCGTGGCGGTGTTGCCCTGCGTGAGCTGGCCGGGGCTGACGAACTCGAGCCCGCCGCCGTTGACGACGAGGGCGCCGGCGTTGTTGAACTGGACGTTCATCGCCGTGCCACCGACACCCTCGGTGACCCACGTCCCCCCGTTCGTAACGACGGGCTCGGTCGATGTGACGCTGACGCGGGCGATGGAGTGCGAGCCGACGGCGCTGTCGGTGAAGGTCCGGCCGGTGCGGTTGAGCAGGACAGCGCCGTCCGTCATGTTGATGTTGCCGTTGGACCACGTGGCGCCGCCCGCGAGGTCGAGCGTGCCGGAGATCCGCATCGAGACCTGGCTGCTGAACGTGCTCTCGCCGAAGACGGTGACGGCGGCGCCCAGCGTCCCGCCATCGATCCAGGCGAAGGCGCCGTTGACGGTGAGGGCACCGCTGCCGGTGAGCGTGCCCCGGCTGAAGGTGAGGGCACCGATCGTGGCGGCGGTGTTGAGCGTGACGACGGCGTCGAACGTGTTGACGGTGACGTCGTCGTCGGCGCCGGGGACGGTGCCGCAGGACCAGTTCGTGGCGACGTTCCAGTCGCCCGTGCCGCCCGTCCACGCGCAGTCGGTGGCGAGGGCGGGGCGGAAGAGCGGGAAGCTCGCGAGGAGGAGCAGGAGGGTTGTAGTCGTGCGCATGGCGGTCGGGTCAGGGGAGAGAGAGGTGGAGCCGAAGCTCACGGATCTCAACTTCCCCCTGTCACGCCGCCCTCCACATGGGCAGACCTGCCTATTTATCGGGCGCGTCGCACGCCCGCTCCAGCCTCGGCGTCACCGGTTCGACCTCCGCGGGAGGCCTCGCCCCACGCCGGTGGGCTACGGCGCGTCGTGCCAGTGCTGGTGCTCCTCGGACCACACGCGACCCGGCACCGCCGAGCCGTCGGAGTCGTCATCCCCAGCATCCGTGAAGGCGATGCCGGCGAGGAACAGGCCACCGAGAAGGACGAGCGCGACGAGCGCCCCGGTCCACTTCGCTTCCTTGTACCACGGCGTTTTTCCGGCGCAGCAGTGCTTGTGTTTCTTGCCGCTGCCGCAGGGGCAGGGCTCGTTTCTTCCGGCGTTCATAACGTGCGGGGTTGTGGGACGGAGAGGGAAGATAGCACGCGGCCGGGCTCAGGGGTTCGTGCCGGGCTCAGGCGTAGGTCGTGAGCACGACGAGGTCGTCGCTCGGCCCGAGCGCCCACTCGGTCTTCTTCGGCGGGTTGAGCCGGACGGTGCTGCCGGTCTCGCCGTCGCGAGGCGCGAGGCGCACGCCGAGGGCGATCTCGCCCCGCTGCGTCGCGCGCTGCTGGATCGCGGGGAACGTGACCGGCTCGGTGCCGAGTCCATACCGCGGCGCTGGCACGAAGGCGATCTCAGCCCCGCCGGGGCCGAACAGCTCGTCGAACACGGCGCGCAATTCCGGGCGCAGGGCGACCTGGGCGAGCATGTGGCTCAGGATCATCGGGCTGATCAGGACCTCGCTTGGGCGGCGGCGGAAAAGCGAGAGGTTCTCGGGGTCGAGGAGTTCGAGGAGGATCTCGGGGCCGTCATCCGGCAGGAGGTCGCGCAGGAGGAGGTGACCGAGGATGGTCCGCGCGTCGGACTCCGCGCCCGACTCCAGCCAGTCGCTCCCGATGAGGACGACGTTCGTGTAGGCATCCGGATTCGCGCGCCGCAGGTCGGCGGGCGCGTTGTAGTCGCCCTCGATGTGGGTGAGGGCGATCCGGCTCGGGCGGACGTCGTAGCGCTCCATGTAACGCTCCCGCTCGGCGGCCGGGACGAGCGAGAGGATGTCGATCTGGAAGGCCTCCTCGTGGTAGCTGTCGAACTCCTGCAGGAGCGCGGGGACGCGGTGGCTCCAGCCGAGGAGGAGGATCTGCCGTTCTTCCACGGGACGACCCGTTCGCGGAGCCGATTCTCCGGTTGCTATGGCGGCAGGGGTGAAGCGGGGGTCGGGCGCCGCGTCGTCGTAGTCTCGGGCGAGGAGGACGAAGCGGTCGCCGGGCGCGGCGGTGAAGTCCGAGCGCGGGTTGAGGAACGGCGAGAAGCTCTCGCCGTGCTGGCGGACGATGCCGAGGAGTACGGCGGTGGGGAACGCACCGTGCAGCGCGTGCAGCGGGAGGCCGTCGAAGGCGGGGTGCTCGCGGATGTAGAGTTCGTTGCCGCGCCCGTGGGAAAGCAACTCGCCGTAAACGTGGGAGAGGCCCCGGTGCCGCACGTTCTGTGCGATGAGCCGGCTGATGATCGAGTCGCTGGCGAGGAGCTCGACCCGGCCGCCGTAGGCCCCGCGCGCGATCGGGATCTTCTGCGCGTCGAAGATCTCGGCGACGACGGGGGGGAGCGGGCGCGCCGTGCCGGCTCCTGTGCGCACGGCGGGGTGGTTCGTCATCGAGAGCAGCGTCTTGATGACCTGGGTGTCGGCGCTCGCGTCCTTGTCGCTGAAGTCGGCGGCGGGGAGGAGAATCGTCGCGGCGTTGAGGAAGTCGACGCGGCGGAGGTGGTCGAGGCGGAGCGGGGTCCCGGAGCGGAGGATGACCTGCCGCTCGTTCCAGAGTGCGCCGAGCCGTTCGCGCAGCTCGAGGAGGAGCGGGGCCGGCTCCTCTTCGGCGAGGATCGCGATGCGGAGCCCGCGCGTGCCGTGGCGCCGGAGGAACCGCCGCATCCGCCCCTCCGACAGGATCAGCTCGCGGACGACGGCCGCCGTCCGGTTCGTCCACCCGAGGATCACGATGTGGTTGCGCAGCGCGACCGGCGTGTGTCCCCCTTCGAGCTCCTCGATCGTCTGGTTCAGCCACTGCGTGAGGATCGCGATGAGCGCGCCGAGGAAGAGGACGATGCCGGCGACCGTCAAGAACGTCGACACCGTGCGCAGGAAGGCACCCTCGTCGTCGCCGAGGTAGCCGGAGTCCGTCATGCGGAGGAAGGCCCACCAGATCGCCTCGCCGGGCTGCGCGAATCCGCCCGTGAAGAGGTAAACGAGCAGGCCCGCGACGAGCGCGATCGCCCCCATCACGAGCGCAATCACGAGGAGGCGGAACAGCGCGCCGCGTAGGATGAATCGTTCGAGCCGGAACTTGAAGCGGTTGGCGAGGCGGCGCGGCATGGGAGTGGGTGGTGGGGCGGACGGTGAATATCGGCCTCGCAGCGCTGGCACGCTACCCCTCCTCCGGTGGACGCGCGATCGCTCCGAGCCACGGCCATCCCGTCGGTTGGTCCGAGTGCGCGCTGCGTGCGCGGCACCCGGAACTGCGCATCGGATACGGGGAAGGATTAAAGAGGGGAGGATTGGGGCATCGCTCTTGGAGCGACAGCGATCTGCACGTAGGTTCCGGCGACTTCCGGCAAGGGCCCGCTGATCCTCCCGTTTTCGTTACCGACCGTGCGGCGCCGCGTAGTTGCCCGCAGGTCGCCGCGAATACGGGCAGCGGTGAGCACCATTCCCGACCCTCTCCCCGTAGCGTGAACGGCTTCGGCAACGTATTTGCATGATCTGAGGCGACCTTCGTAGTCGCACGTGTCTCCACCCCTTTTCCCAGACCAGCACCCCCATCGATGACTGATCAGAAACGCGTCCTCGTCACCGGAGCCGGTGGCTTCATCGGCCACCACCTCGTCAACTATCTCAAGGACAAGGGCTACTGGGTCCGCGGCGTCGACATCAAGCGCCCTGAGTTCGAGGCCACGCGCGCCGACGAGTTCGACCTCCTCGACCTCCGCCGGTGGGACGCCTGCCTCGAAGCCGTGCGTCCGACCCCGGACGGCCGGAAGATCGATCACGTGTACGCCCTCGCGGCCGACATGGGCGGGATGGGCTTCATCTCGGCCAACCACAGCCTGATCCTGCACAACAACGTCCTCATCAACACGCACACGATCGAGGCGGCGCGCAAGGCCGGCGTCGAGCGCTACTTCTACACGTCGAGCGCGTGCGTCTACCCCGAGCACCTCCAGACCTCGGCCGACGCCGCGGCGCTGAAGGAGGACGACGCCTACCCGGCGGCCCCGCAGGACGCCTACGGATGGGAGAAGCTCTTCACCGAGTTGCTGTGCCACTACTACTCCGGCGACTACGGCATGGAGACGCGGACCGTCCGCTTCCACAACGTCTACGGCGAACTCGGCACGTGGGAAGGCGGACGCGAGAAAGCGCCCGCCGCGATGTGCCGGAAGACGGCCTACGCCAAGCTTCTCGGCGGCAAGGAGGGCAGCCCCGGCGGCTCGCCGCAGATCGAGATCTGGGGCGACGGCGAGCAGACCCGCTCGTTCATGCACGTCGACGACTGCGTCGAGGGCGTCTACCGCCTGATGATGAGCGACTACAGCGAGCCGCTCAACCTCGGCCGCGACCGGATGGTGACGATCAACAAGCTCGCCGACATCGCCGCCGACGCCGCCGGCATCGAGATCGAGCACGTCCACATCGACGGCCCGATGGGCGTGCGCGGGCGGAACTCGGATAACTCGAAGCTCCGCGAGGTCCTCGGCTGGGAGCCGAAGATCGCGCTCGAAGAAGGCCTCGCCCGGACGTACAACTGGATCGAGGCGCAGCTCCGCGACAAGCTCGCCCGCCAAGAGCGTGATGCCGAGCGCGACGCCGAGTTGGCCGAAGTCGCCTGATTCACCCTCCCCGCGATACCTTGTAGGGGCGGCCACGCGGTCGCCCCTACCTCTTTTTATCCCCTCCGCCATGCACATCCTCAGCGTCGTCGGCGCCCGTCCCAACTTCATGAAGGTCGGCCCCCTCCACCGGGCCCTCGCCCACGTCGACGGCGTCCGCTCGCGCATCGTCCACACCGGGCAGCACTACGACGAGCGGATGAGCGACGTCTTCTTCCGTCAGCTCGAACTCCCCGAGCCCGACGTGTACCTCGGCGTCGGCAGCGGCTCGCACGCCGAGCAGACGGGCCGCGTGATGATGGCCTTCGAGACCGTGGTGATGGAGGAGAAGCCGGACCTCGTCATCGTCGTCGGTGACGTGAACTCGACGCTCGCGGCGGCGCTCGTGGCGACGAAGCTGCACGTGCCCGTCGCCCACGTCGAGGCCGGGTTGCGGAGCGGGGACCGGCGGATGCCGGAGGAGATCAACCGGCTCGCCACCGACGCGATTGCCGACTACCTCTTCGTCACGGAGCAGAGCGGACGCGATCACCTCCGTCGAGAAGGCGTGCCCGACGAGCGTGTCCACTTCGTCGGGAATGTGATGATCGACTCGCTCGTGCACTTCCGCGCGAAGGCTGCCGATTCCACGGTCTTGGAGGACGTGGGCGTCGAGCCGAAGGGCTACGCGCTCGTCACGATGCACCGGCCGTCGAACGTGGACGACCCGGCGCGGCTCGCCGAACTCGTCCGCATGCTCGAAGCCGTCGCCGAGCGCTATCCCGTGGTCTTCCCCATCCACCCGCGCACCCGAAAGAACCTCACCACGGCCGGGCTCATGGACCGGCTCGACGCGCTCAACGCCGTGCATCTGCTCGATCCCGTGGGCTACCTCGAATTCCTCAAGCTCATGGAGCACGCGGCGGTCGTCGTCACCGATTCCGGCGGGATTCAGGAGGAGACGACGTACCTCGGCGTCCCGTGCCTCACGCTACGCTCCAGCACCGAGCGTCCGGTGACGGTGGACGTCGGGACGAACGTGTTGCTTCCGCTGGATGCAGATCGGGTGGCGGAGCGTGTGCGCGACGTGGCGGCGGGCCGGTTCAAGCAGGGCTCGGTGCCGCCGCTGTGGGACGGGCGAGCCGCGGAGCGCATCGCCGCCGTGCTCGTGCGGTAGCGACGCCGTGACCCCCGACACTAGTAGCGCGTGCTCTGGAAGGGGAGGCCCCAGCGAAGCGCGGCGGACGGGGCGACGTAGCGGTCGAGCCCGCGCTCGGCGTCGTCCACCGACTCGGCGCGGAGGGTGCCTTCGACGAAGAGGGACGGGAGCAGCTCGTAGCCGATGCGAGCTTCGGCGAGCACGAGGTTCTGGCGGATCCCGCGCAACGTCTCTGCCGAGCGGTCGAGGCTCCGGTCGCGTTCGCTGTACGGCCGGGTCGGGTCGGCGCCGAAGATCTCGCCCTCGGGGTCCCGGCCCCGCGTCGTGAACGCGAGGTTGACGGCGGCCAGCAGGCGCGCCCACGGGCGGTACGTGGCGAAGACGGCGAGGTCCGACGAGTTCGGCCCGGCCGGGTGGCCGAGGTAGTCGCCGTAGTGGACGTAGGCCGTCGCCTCGGTCCGGTGCCCATAGAGGAACGGCCGCTGCCGCGCGTACTCGACACGGAGGTCGAAGTCGCGTAGCCGCGTCTCGCCGATGCCCGGATCGACGAGGTAGAGCCCGACGAGGTAGCCCCACTTGTTGCCCCACCAGTCGTTCCCGAACTCGCTCACGGTCAACTCGTCGAGGATGCCCTGCGCGTAGAGTTCGACGCCCGGCGTGGCGACCCACGAGACGCCGGCACCGAGGAGCGCGTTGTCGGGGCTGCCGAGGTCGTGCTCGACGGCGCGGTAGAAGATGATGGGGTTGAGGTAGGCGAGGTCGAAGCCCGGGCGGCGGCCGGCGCCGGTGGAGTCCGAGGCGAAGATGACGGACTCGAACAGCTCGACCTGGACGCGCGCGGGGAGGTCGATGGCGAGCCGGTGGAACACGCCGTACTTGCGGGGAACGATGGAGTCTTGCGGCTCGTCGGCCGGGCGGAACGCGGCGAACTGGGCGAACAGGTTCGTGTAATGGAGCCGCCAGAACTGCGTCCGAATCTGGAGTTGGTCGTAGACCGTGGCGTAGTCGGAGAGGTGGAGGCTGGTGCGGCCGTAGCCCCACTCGTTCCGGTCGCGCCCGAAGCGCGCTTCGAAGTACTTGCTCCTAAAGCCCACGACGCCGGTCGCGACGAAGTAGTCGTAGGTCGTGCCGTCCTGAATCTTGCTATTCCCGAGCCGGGGGGCGGTGAGCACCCTTTGGTCGTACGCTGTCGCTACGGGCCGCCGCTGGTTCTCTTCGAGCCGTGCCTCGAAGAAGATGTGGTCCCCGACGTGGCCGGCGGCGCGGACTCCGCGCGTGTTCTGCCAGAGCGGGACCGTCGCCTCGCGGTCCTCCCGCGCCGACTGCCGGGCCCGTCCATACGAGAGGTTCGCGAGGGGCTCGACTTCAAGGGCGTAGTCGTCAGCGCGGACGGAGTAGAAGCTGTTGCCGTCGCCGTAGAGGAACGGGGTGAGGCGGCGGACGGTGGCGACGCCGGGGCCGGCGGTCCGCCCGGTGAGGCGCCGGAGCAGGGCGCGGTCGGCGCTGCCGAGCGGGCCCCCGACGGCGAGCGCCGAGTCCGCATAGGCGCGGGCGGTGTAGGCCGAGAGCGGGCGGGCGCCGAGGTGGGCACCGGGGAGCCGGCCGAGCACGCGCTGGCGTTGGAGCACGCGGCTGAACTCGTCGTCGGGTTGCAGCAGCCCTTCCTGCTGGGCATGCACGGCCGGGGCCGCGAGGAGCAGGGCGAAGAAGAGAGCGACGGTCCGCATCGGGAAGGGGCAGGCAGTAGAGGGAGCGGCAGAAAATAGCCGAAGGAGACGCCGTGTGGCACCGTCCTCCCGATCCGTTCACCGCTTCTTGTCGGAAGCGGCTAAAGACAAAGACCGGCGGCCCTGTAGAGAGCCGCCGGTCGTGGGTCAGACGAGGCGCCGGTTACCGTACGGTCGTCGAGCAGCTTCCCCACCCGTAGGACGCGCTGACGGACTGGCCGGGCTTCCACCCGAGGAAGAAGTACTCCTCCTGCGAGGGCGCGGCGCGGCTGTAGGTGCCGGCGGCGTTGCGGGCCGCGCTCGACACCTGCGGATCGCTGGCGGCGCGGTTGAAGTAGTCGACGGCGCACCAGTAGGCGGCGCGGGAGGGCACGTCGCCGCCCCGGACCGACGAGGCAATCGCGCTGCCGAGGATGTAGAGCGACGGGCCGTGGTTCGAGTCGATCTCCAGCGCCTTGCGCGCGAAGTTTGACGCCGTGGCAAGCTGGCCCTGCTGCTGCTTCATCACCGCGATGTTGTAGTAGATGTCGCGCTGCTCCGTGGGGTCCTCAGCGAGTTCGAGGGCGCGCTCGTAGAGGCGCTGCGCCTCGTCGAAGTCGCCGTCGTCGGTGGCGCCGCGGGCGAGGGTCCGCAGGAGCGAGGGCGTCGGGTCCATCTCCACGAGGACGTCGATGAGCTGGGCCTGCAGCGCGTCATCCTTCAACTCCGGGTTCTGGTTGAGCGAGAACAGCGTCTTGACGTCCTCCTCGCCGAGGGCAGTGGGGTCGGCGAGGAATTTCTCCTTGAGGAAGGCGTACTGCTCACGCGGGGTCGTGATGAGGCTGTCCATCAGGCCCTGGATGTAGGCGGGGTCGTCGGCCTTCGGCATGAGCGTGCCGGTGAGGTAATCGCGCGTAGCGGCCTTCTCCTCGGGCGTGTCAGCCTGAACCGCGCGGCGCGTCCGCTCACCGGCGATGAAGTTGATGAAGTAGTCGCCGAGGGAGTCCGGCTGGAGCTCGAAGGCGCGGAGGTAGAGGTCGTAGACCTGGCCCTGTTGGTCGCTGAGCATCTCGTTGCGGGACTGGATGAAGCGGCCCTGGCGGAGGACGTAGTCGTATTCACTCACCTCCACACCGTCGTCCTGTAACATGGACGGTCCCTCTTCGAAAAGGGCGAGGGCTTTGCCGATGAATTCCTGCTGCTGAGCGGGATCTTCGGCCCGCACGGCGAGGCTGTCGTAGACCTCGATGCCGCGGCGGATGTTGCGGTCGTCGGGCGTGGGGCCGCCGAAGCCGGGCGCGCACTCCAGGATCCAGAGGAGCTCCGGGAGGGCCGCTTCGTAGTCGCCGGCCTTATACGACTCGTAATAGAGGCTGTAATGGATGCGCCGCTCGTTCTCGTCGTCGGTGCACTCCACGGCCGTGTCCGCCTGCGCGGAGGCTGTGGGGGCGAGGCCTGCGAGGAGCAGGGCGAGGAAGGCGAGCGCGGAGAGGGTGCGGTTCATCGGTCGGTCGGTTGCTGGCGGATGGCGGTGGGGGCGGCGTCAGCCCAGTCGGCGCTGGCGGAACCAGCGCTCGCCGAAGTTGATCGTGGCCGAGCCCTTAATAAACAAATCGCGGACCAAACCCTGCTCCGTCGTCCCCCGCGTTCCGATCTCGAAACCGAGGTCGAAGCGGGCGGTGGGAAGCACAGCCGGGAGGCTCACCCCGCCGGTGAGGGCGAGCGTGGTGATGGATTCGCTTGCGCCGTCGTCGAGGCCGGAGGCGTCGAAGTAGGCGCGGTCGTAGTAGCCGCCGAGGCGGTACGCAGTCCGGGCAAAATACGGACGCAGCCGGTTGTTGCCCGCCGGGAGGAACTGAAAACCTCCGCCCACGCGGAGCCGGTCGCGGAGCTGGTCGATGCCGGCGTCGGCGTCGAACCCGCCGAAGGCGAAGTCGCTCTCGAAGCCGCTCCACGGCTCGTAGCGGACGTCGGCGGCGAGCGTCCAACGAGCGTCGGGCACGTACGAGAACCCGGCCGCGAGCTGGAGGGGGACGGTGACGTCGCCGGAGCGCTCCACCCCGAGCGTGTCCTGGTCGAGGGAGAACCCGAGCGTCCGCACGCGCTTCCCGCTGAGCGTCGTCGGGAGCGAGAGCGAGGCGCCGATGGAGAGGGCGTCCTCTTCCCCGAGCAGGCCGACGGTGGAGACGAGTGCGCCGACGGTGGCGCTGACGCCGCTCAGCTTCGTCGACTCCACGGCGCGCGTTTCGGCGATGCTGGTGTTCGTGAATTCCGTCCGCTGGAGGTAGTCGATCGTGCCGAAGAGCACGTCGACACTCGCGCCGACGGAGACGCCCGGGCCGATCCGGTAGCCGAGGCCGAGCTGGGCCTGCTGGAGCCCGCCGTCGCCCTCGAAGTTGACGCGGTAGCCGAGGGAGTCGTCGGGGAAGTCGGGGTCGCGCACGAAGCCGTCGCGCACGGCGAGGTAGTTGACGCGCGTGAACGGGCGGAAGCCGAGCGTGAGCCCGAGCCGGTTCGAGAGGAGCGGCACGCCGAACTGGAGCCCCGCGAGCGAGCCGCTCGAGAGTTGGGCCTGGTCGCCGAGCGCGTTCTCCGTCTCGACGCCCTCGATCTGCGCCGCGATGCTGAATTGCGTGAGGGCCATGTCGCTCCAGAGCGCCGGGTTGTCGAGCCCGTTGTACGTCGCCGAGCGGAGGGCGACGGCTGCCCCGCCCATCATCTGCGACTGCGACGACGAGAACGACAGCCGCTCGCCGAGCCCGAACCGGGAGTAGGTCGTCCCGTAGTTGCGGTTGCTTTGAGCGTCGGCCGCCGTCGTGCCGGCGATCAACAGGAGGGAGAGGAACAGAATGCGCATGAGCTATTGACGTTGGCGGAGCGGCAGCAGAAGAAAGACACGCGGGCGGCGGAAACGTCGCCTACCCGTCGGCCGGGATCAGGAAGATGGTAGCTCGCGGGCCCTCGCACGGCATGCCGCTCTCCGTGCCGCATCCCGCCGACGCCTGGACGAGTGGCGCCACATCGAGGCTGGATGTCGCGCGGGAGAAGCCGATCAGAAAGCCGTCTACCTCGGCGCGGGACAGGACCTGATCTTGGAAGATCTCGTTGATCCGGGACGAGGCGAAGGTGTAGGTTTGCGTCTCTTCGTTAAGCGTCGCCTCGGCGAACGGGACCGGGCTCCCGTTGCTATCCGTGATGATCACGTCCACAGCTGGGGTTTGTGTCGTATCAGTCACGAAGCCGTAGAGCGCGAGCTGGCGGGCGAAGGGGCGGGCGAAGCCAGCGGGCAGGTTCGTCGCCGCTGCTGCCGTGTCCGCGTTGACGCGCAGGAACACCGCGTTGATCGCCGACTGCCCGAGCGGGTCGAGGTCGAAGAGCAGTTCGAGGCCGCGGCTGGTGCCGTCTTGCAGGAGGAGGAGGTCGTCGGCCGTTGGGGCAGTCTCCGGGCCTTCGATGCCGGAGAACAGCTCGGAGACGCCATAGCGCACGGTGTCCTCAGCGGAGATGAGTTCGAGCGTGGATGCCCCGGTGAAGCCGTATACGGCGCTTGCCCCTTCGCCTGGGCTGAGCTGGAAGCCGTGGAACAGCGTCGAGAAGCTCGTGCTGCGGAGCGTCGTGTCATTCGCCGCGATCCACGCGGCCGGTAACGCGACCTCGACGAGGGAGTCACCGGCGGCCACGTCGAAGGAGGTGATGAGCTCGTCCATCACGGGGAAGAGCGTGTCCGCCTCGGCCCCTACGGCGTTCCACTCCTCCGAGATCTGCCGGAGGTCGAGCCGCGTCGGCATCGTCGTGTCGCCATAGACGTAGGTGCGGTTGAGGCGGAGGATGGCCTGCTCGATGGGGCGGTCGCGGAAGCCCTCCGGGAGGTTCTGCGGCGGGAGGAGGTCGAGGTACGCGCGGGCCGAGGTCGTCCCGAAGAGCGGGTCGTCCACGCGGCCGGCGAGAGTGCGGAAGGCGCTGAAGCCCTGCGCGGTCAGGAAGGCCCCGGTGACGTCGGTGAGGGGCGCGAACGCGGTCTCGGCGGGGAGGCTGCGGGCGCGCGGGTCGTTCTCCCCAGGATCGAGCACGGTCAGGCCGACGCCGGAGGGGTCTTCGCACGCCGCGAGGAGGAGCAGGCACAGGGCGGCTGCGCCGAACGTGCTGGCGAGGCGGATACGAGCGGGCCGAAGTCGGCGCATAAGAGACGAGCGTGGGTGAGGCAGGGCGGATAGGGAGGTCTAACGCGGACGCGCCGGTCCTAGTATGGCCGGCGCGTGCAATTCAAAGGAACGGCCGGGGGCGGGGGGCAGGAGGGAAGAGTTGGAGAAAAGAGGGGTGGGAGTGTGGAGGTGTGGAGGTGTGGGCGGAAGCTTGGAAAACTACCGAGGCCGTCGCGCCGAGATCGTAGGGGCGATCCCATGTGGTCGCCCTCGTGAGGCCGAGCGCTCCGTGCCGTAGGGGCGAGGCTCGCCTCGGTCGGGAATGGCACGTTGCCAGATAAGGCGATTCGGGGTCGCCCGTACACAGAGACGCCCCGGCGGTAATGCCCGCCGGGGCGTTCGGAGCGGTTGTCCACCACCCGCTGTCCACGGTAACTGATCAGGCGGCGACCTCGTCGCCGATCTCGCGGTAGAGCGCGGCGGCCTTCTCGGCGATCTCTTTGGGCTCGCCGGTGAGGTCGGTGCCGCCCTCGCCGGGGCGGCCCGCGCCGAAGGCGACGGCGTCGGCGTAGGCCATGCCGAGGTCACGCAACTCCTGATCGGCCGCATCGGCCGGGAGGCCGAATGCCTCGGCTTCGTCCGCCGTGAAGCGCACGTCGACGTCGGCGGCGTCGGGGGTGTAGACGGACTTCGTGCGCTCGAACAGCTCGTGATCGGCGAACTCGTTTTTGAGGAGGAGCGGCACGGCGCCGGTGATCCACCCGGTGGCGTGGACGATGTCGGGCGACCACCCGAGGTTCTCGACCGTCGTGAGCGCGGCGCGGGCGAAGTAGAGGGCGCGCTCGGCGTTGTCCTCGAAGAGCTTCTCCGTCTTCCGGTCCTGGAACAGCCCCTTCCGCTTGAAGAAGTGGACGTTGTCCATGAAGTAGACCTGGAGCCGGATGCCTGGGATGGACGCCACCTTCACCTTCAGCGTCTCGGTGCGGTCGCCCGTCTCGATCTCGCTGCCCGAGAGGCGGATGACTTCGTGGAGGCGGTTCCGCCGCTCAGAGACGGTCCCGTAGCGCGGCATGATGATGCGGGTTTCGAAATCGCCCAGTTCCTGGAGGTGCTCCGGCAGCTCGCGGGCGAGGCGAGCGGTCTGCGTCGATTTAGAGAAGGGGGCGACTTCGCCTGCTACGAACAGTACTTTCATGCGCTCTCTCAGTTCAGGATGGTCGGCTCAGACAGGGAAGCCGTGGGGGCCGAAGGGGGCCGTGCCGCCACGGCGGGCAGCAACTAAAACGGCACAAAAGGTACGGAATCGGACCGCCGCAGGGCAAACCCGCAGCGCCCTCCGCGTCCAAATGGGGGAAACAGCCCCGGTGCTCCGTGGTTCACCCGCCGCCCCGCCGCTGCACCCGCCCCACTGCTTCTCGTTTCGATGGAATCGCGCCCTCCCATCCCAGCTCTTCCCGACCTCGGCATCGCCTTTGGCGGCGGTGGGGTGCGCGGCTGGGCGCACGTCGGCGTGCTCTCGGTGCTGGAACGGTACGGGCTCCGCGCCGACCTCGTCTCGGGGTGCAGCGCCGGCGCCATCACGGCGTCGTACTACGCCGCCGGGTTCTCCGTCGAGCACATGACGGAGCTGATGCGGAGCCAGAACACCCGCGCCCTCTTCTCGCTCCGCTTCGACCGCTACGGACTCGTCTCCACCGACGACTTCGCCGCCTACCTCCGCAGCCACCTCGGCGACCGCCGGGTCGAAGACCTCGAACGCCCGCTCTACATCGTCTGCACCGACCTCGAAACGGGGAAGGAGGTGGTGCTCGACCGGGGGCCGCTCGTCGAAGCCATCCTCGCGTCGTGCGCTCTCCCCGGCATCTTCGCGCCCGTCCGCCTCGGCGGCCGGTTGCTCATCGACGGTGGCGTGAGCAACAACGTGCCGGTCTCGGCGCTCGTCAACCGCGGCGCGGCGTACACCATCGGCGTCCAGCTCTACAAGCGGATCGGCGCGCTCACGGCATGGGGTGACGGCACGCTCGACGAGCCCGACGACGAGGTGGAGCAGAAGGTCGGCCTCGGGCTGTGGGCCGATCGCGTGCGGCAGCGCTTCGGGCGCGAGCCCGACGACCGCCCGAACGGGCTCGAGGTCGTGCAGCGCGCGCTCGACATCATGATGGCGCAGCTCGAAGGGTTCCGGCTCCAGACGTACCGGCCGGACGTGCTCGTCGTTCCCCGCGTGGGCTCGCTCGGGCTCTTCTCGTTCAGCCAGGAGAAGGAGGCCATCTTCCAGGCGGGCGTGACCGCCGCCGAGGAGAAGGCCGATGAGCTCGCCCTCCTGGCCCGCCGTCTCTCTACGACGGCGTGAGCCGTTACACCTCCTCGTCGACGTAGGTGACGTGGCGGAAGTAGGCCTCGTCCTCGAACGACGCTCCGAGCGCGCCGATGAGCAGGCCGAGCGTAGCCGAGAACCCGGCGAGCGTCGCGTAGAGCTCGAGCGTCGCCGGTCGGCCCGTCCACCGCTCCACGAGTGGGTCGGGGAAGAGGAGCATGCTGAAGCCGAGCGTCAGCCCGAAGAGCACGACGAACATCGTCGCCATGCCGAGGACGATCGCGAGGCTGACGGTGACGTTCGCCACCGCGACCTGCTCGGTGAGCCGCCCGCGCTCGCGCCGGATGAGGAGGTGCTGCCGCTTCACGATGTAGAGGCTCGTGAGCCCGAGCGCGACGGTCGCGAACGTCGCGATCCACGCGGGCGACTGGCTCGTCCCGATCGTCCACGCCTCCTCGGTGATGAGGAGGACGACGAGCGTGGAGGCCGCGGCGAGCGTGAGCTTGCTAAACTGGAGCGGGAAGAGCCACGGCCGGATCTGCCGCAGCGAGCCGAGCACGTCGCGCCCGTTGATCAGCACGGTTCGCAGGTAGAACAGGGCCGGGCCGATCCGCGAGTGCGTCGTCGTTTCTTCGAGCCGGACGTCGGCGACGTCGGCGAGCTCTTCCTGCAGCGCCTCGTGGTCGTCGTCAGTATAGGCCCTCATGTCGTCGAGGTCGGCCGTCGCGCTCGGGATCCACATGAAGCTCTCGGGCTCGTCGGCGTGGGGGATGCCGCAGAGGTCGCCGAAAACGTGCATCGCGAGGGCGAAGAGGCGGCCGGCGAGGAGTGCGGTCTGCGCACGGGCGTCGTCCTCGTCGTCGTCGTCGGACGCGCCGAGGTCGAGGCGGGCCGTCGAGAGGCAGGCGACGGCCGTGGCCTTCGACGGGGTGGCGAGCGCGAACGGCTTGTAGTAGCTCTCCAGCTCCGCCCCGGTCACGACGAGGGCGAAGTCCCAACTCCGCACCTCGCGCTCCGCTACGCCGAGGTCGAGGAGGTCGACGGGCTCGACACGGCGGCGGATGGGGAAGTCGGAGCGGTGGGCGACGGGGAAGTGCCACCGGAAGCCGGGGAAGCCGGCGCGGAGCACCTTCGCCATGCGGAGCCGCGCCGTCCGGCACGCCGCCAACTCGTCCTCGTCGAGCCCCCCCGCGAGCACCCACCCGACTTCGATGAGGGCCGGAGCGATGGGGGCGGGCGTGGTAGGGGAGGAGGCGGCAGCGGCGTCGGGCATGGCCCCGAAAATAAAGCGCGCCGCGCTACCGAGGCAGCGCGGCGCGTCAGCCGACAGTGCGAAGGGTCTGGGCTAGAATCCGGTCGAAGGGACGTTCGTTGCGAACTCAGCCGAGAACGTGCCGGCAACTGTCACGGCCCCCACAGGGCCGCCGCCGCTGATGGCCTGGCCGGTAAACGTGAAGGACCCCGCCACGCGGTCGCTCGACGACGAGGTGATCGTGAGCGTGCCGCTGCTCGACCCGAGGAACGTGCCGCTCGTGGTGTTAGCGAAGTCGCTGACGTACGCGGCTGTGAAGTCCATGTCGCTGGGGTCGAACGAGTACGTGCCGGGGCTTGGCCGGTCACCATTCCGGCCGAATGCGACCAACTCGCCGTTGAGGTTGCCGGAGGTGGGGAGCGCTCCTTCGAAAATGCCGATCGAGAAGCTGCTTCCGTCTTCGGCCACGCCGAACACGGCGCTGCCGTCGAACGATGAGCTGAATCCGCCGCTGACCGTGACGCTGGAACTGCCGATGTTGGTACCGTTGCCGTTGCCGTCGCCGTCTCCATCACCGTCGCCGTCGGAGTCGCAGGCGGCGAGGGGGAGGACGAGGAGCAGCGTGAAGAGGAGGCGGAAGGAGAGACGTAGCATGAGGTTGCAAAGATTAGTGTTAGGGGTGCGTATCTCTCATGGTACGAATCCTGCGCGCCCCGCGGGTCAGCCCCCGCTCGTCCCGCGCGGGAATCCGTCGGGGAAAGCCCGAATCTGGGCGTCAAATGCCCCCCGAACCGTCGCCGCCTGCTCGGCCTCATCGTCCTCGCCGAACCCGATGCTGCGTGCGCGGAACTCGAACCGGCCGGCGATGCGCTCATCGCTCGACGCCTCGACGGTGAGCGTGCCGGACTCGGCGACGAGCGTCGTTCCGACGCCTGGGAAGCCCGTGCGGTCGAAGGAACTGAAAAAGGCCGAGAACTCGGTGGGGTCGAATAGGCCCCCGAGCGTGTACGTGCCGGGCTCGGGCCGCTCGCCGTCGCGCATGAGCGAGATGAAATGGCCCGGCCCCGTTCCCTGGAACGCACCAAGCGTGATCATAAAGCTCGTGCGGAGCGAGTCGATAGTGAACAGGCTGTCCTCCCCGACAAAGACGGAGTCGAGGACGATGAGTTGGCCGGGACTCGCGCTGGCGAGGCCGTCGAACGAGAGCCGGTCGCCGCCGTCGATGGTCACGGTGGCGCTGAAGCGGCCGGGTTGGGCGATAAGCCGCCCGTCGTCATCATTGGAATCACAGGCCGCGAGGAAGAGCACGGCCGTCAGGAGGAGAAGCGAATTCGCGCGCATCGTAGGCTCGGGAATCAGAGGAAAAAGGATAACGGGAGCGAAGGTAGAAAAACCGCAACGCATTCTGCAATGGCGACGAGCTATCGCTACAGCCCCGTCTCGACGCCGATGAGCCAGCGGAAGCCGAACGCCTCTTCGCCTGGTCCGATGCGTTCGGGGTCACTGGCCCAGATCGGGAACTTCGCCGCGAGGCGGAGCCCTCCCAGCACGTCGGATTGGGCGATGACGCCGCGGAGGAGCGTGAACGCCGGGAGGTCGTAGCGGACGCCGAACCCGGCGTCGGCGACGGGGTCGAGGAACAGACCATCGGGCCGTTGGAGCGAGCCGAAGCCGCTGAAGACCTCGAATTGCAGCGGGGCGAGCAGGGCCCGCCACTCGGGATCGAGTCCCGGAATGCTCGGTGGGCCGAAGCGGAGCGCGAGCGTCCCGGCGAGCACCGACGCGCCGGTCGTGGGGTAGGGGGAAGGGTCGTTCCGGTGGTAATCGAACTCGGAGACCGGGTACGGCTCGGCGGCGAGGTACGCGACGGGGCCGACGCCGGAGAGCGCGAAGAGGTGCGCGTCGCGCTGCGGGTCGTCCGGCGCGGTGGCGAGCACGCGGTACGCGTCGGAGCGCCACCGCGTCTCGACGGAGGCCGAGCCGAGCCCGAACTGCTTCTGCGGGCTCAGCCGGTCAGACCCGACGCCGAACGCGAGTCGGGCGAGGCCGGTGAACGGCCCGATGCCGCCGGCCTTCGTCGCCGTCACGAAGAGCCGGTTGGCGGTCTCGTTGTCGGGGACGAAGCGGCCATCTTCCGTCCCGAGGCTGCCGCCGACTTCGAGGAATGCGGCGATCTCGCTGTCATCGTCACCGATCCGGTAGTCGAGCCGCGACGAGAGCACGGGGCGTTCGCTGAACCCGGTGTCGAAGCCAAAGGTGTCCTCCAAAAAGAGAGGCGGATCGATCGGGTCGTAGTCCTCGAAGGCCCGGTCGGAGGTGCGGTCCTGGTGGCTGAGCGTGAGGGTGAGCGTGTGGCCCCAGTCGCGGAGCGTCGGGTAGCGGCCGAGCACTTTCGTCAGCGCCATCTGGTTTTCCACGATGCCGAGGTGCTTCCGCGCGCTGAACCTCAACTCGTCGTGCGGGCCGAGGGCGCGGAGGCGGCGGCTGTAGACGGCGGTGTAGTCGACCCCGTCGAGCGAGGAGGCGTTCTGCGCGGGAGGGGGGAAGGGGAGGTCGCCGGGCAGATCGGGTGTGGGGCTGTAGTCCGGCAGCACCGGGTCGAAGCCGCGCGCCTCGTCGCCGAGGACGGCGGGCCAGAGCGTCACGCCGAGCTGGACCGAGCCGCGGTCGTTCGGGAGGGCGACGCGGAGTTGGGCGCCGCCGCCGCCGCCGTAGTCGTGGCTGTAGACCGCGATGGGGCTGAGTGCATACGTGATGGCGCCGCGTGCGGAGGGCGGGTCGGCGAGGAATCCGGCGAAGGCGAGCGGCACGTCTGGCCCGTTCCGCACGGCGC
Organism: Rhodothermales bacterium; assembly: GCA_039944855.1. Taxonomy (NCBI): domain Bacteria; kingdom Pseudomonadati; phylum Rhodothermota; class Rhodothermia; order Rhodothermales; species Rhodothermales bacterium. The sequence continues at coordinate 113,504 of JBDUXZ010000034.1, forward strand.
GGTTGTTCGCCACGTCGAGGTCGATCATCCGCCCCTCCGGGTCCACGGCGGCCTCGACGACGCGGCTCGGCCGCTCGACGACGAGGTCATAGTTCGGGTCGGTCCACGCCCACGCCGGGGCGACGGTCCAGTCGGCGGGGACGGGCTTGTGGCCCTGCATCGCCGTGAGCGGCACCGTCACCCACTCCTCGGCCCCGTCGGCGAAGCGGAGCCGCACGTCGACGGGCAGTACGCCGGGTTCGTTGCGCCGGAGCGGGATCGTCGAGCGGACGCCGCCCGGCGCGTCCTCCACCGTGATGTCGTCGACGCTGTAATCGTAGCGCTCGCCGTGGAGGAATTGCTCGAAGAGCCAGTCGAGCTGGAGCCCGCTCAGGTCCTTCGCCACGGCGAGCACGTCGGCGGGGTAGGGGTGGCGGAAGGCGAAGCGCTCGACGTATGCGCGAAGGAAGGCGTCGCGCGTCGCATCGCCCATGACGTAGCCGAGAAGGTCGGCGAGGGCTTCGCCGGCGGAGTACGAGGCGGCGCTGTAGGCCCGGTTCGTCTCGAACCAGTCGGCGGGCTTGCTCGGCCGCTCGTAGAGGTCGAGGAGTTGGAGGCGGACGATGGCTTCGCGGGCGCTCGCGTGGCTCACGGGCTCGGCGGCATCGGCGTTGCGGAGGTGGGCGAGGGCTTCGCGGGAGATGTAGCTCGTGAACCCCTCGTCCATCCACGCGAAGTCGGCCTCGTTCGTGGCGACCATCCCGTAAAACCACATGTGGGCCAGTTCGTGCGAGGTCGTGCCTAGGAGCGAGCGCGGCGGGCGGTCGCCGGTGATGAGCGTGATCATCGGGTATTCCATCCCGCCGTCGCCGCCCTGCGCCACCGTGAACTGCGGGTACGGATACGCGCCGTAGTGCGCGCTGAAGAAGCGGATCAGCTCCGCCGTCTGCTCGCCGATCGCTTCCCAGTTTTCCGCCACGTCGGGCTGAAAGAGGAAGTGGAGTTCGACGGGTTCGGTGCGGCCGGGCACGTCGTCTACACGGAGACGGGTATGCAGGTAGTCGGGGTCGGCGGTCCACGCGAAGTCGTGGACGCGCTCGGCGCGGAAGTGCCACGTGAGCGAGTCGGCGAGCGGGCGGGCCGTCGTGGGAGAGATGGCAGGGTCACCGTAACCGTGACCGATGGCATCGGGGTTCTGCAGCACGCCCGTCGCGCCGAGCGTGTACGTGGCGGGAAGCGTGATGCGGACGTCGAACGTGCCGAACGGGGCGTAGAACTCGCGGCCGACGTAGGGGTCGGCGTGCCAGCCGAGCGCGTCGTAGGCGGCCATCTTCGGGTACCACTGCGTCATCGAGTAGTCGATGCCCTCGCGGCTGTCGCGCCCGCTGCGGCGCGTCTGCAGCGGCACCTGTGCCTCGAATTCCATCTCGAACGTCGACGACGCGCCGGGCAGGATCGGCCGGGCGAGGTCGACCTGCATCACCGTGTCGTCCACGCGATACGTGACGGGGATGCCGTCCTGCGTGAGCGATTCGACGCGCTGAACCCCGATCTCGTCAGGGCCGAGCTCGAAGATGCGCGGGGCGACGCGGCGGTCGGGGTCGGGGAGGTGGCGGTTCCGCTCCGCCATCATCGAGGTCGGCTGGAAGGCGTTGAAGTAGAGGTGGTAGAACACGTGCCGCAGCGTGTCCGGGCTGTTGTTGGCGTAGACGAGGCGCTGCCGCCCGGCGAGCCGGTGCCGGTCGGTGTCGAGCCGGACGTCCATCTCATACGCCACGGACTGCTGCCACGAGGCGGCCTGCTGCGCGTGCACGGGGGGCGACGAGAGGAGAAATGCGAGGGCCGAAATGAGGCAGGGCAGCCGGAGCATAAGCGAGGTCGGTGGGTAAAATGTCGGCGGAAGGTAGCCGATGAAGCGTACGGCCGCAATGCACGAACGACGGGACGGTGCGAAGGGGAGCGGGGCTAGGGCCGGGGCGGGCTTAGCGGATCTCTGTGAACGGATTGGCAAAGTCAACGCACTTGAGGTTTCGTAGAACGGTCCGATACTCTATCTTGTTAAAGAAGAACATGAGGTCGCGTCACTCGGTCGCATGACTGCCCCTCAGATGTGCTCCTGCCCCCTCCTCTCGCTTCAACCTTCCTCCTGCCGTGACGAAAGCTGATATCGTAGACCGCATCGCGGACGGAACGGGGCTGACGAAGTTGGAGACGGAGGCCGTCGTGGACGGCTTCGTCATCACCGTGATGGCAGCGCTGGAGGCCGGCGGCTCGGTCGAGTTGCGGGGGTTCGGGTCGTTCCGCGTGCGGGAGCGGGCGGCGCGGATGGCGCGCAACCCGCAGACGGACGAGCCCGTGGAGGTGCCGCGCCAGTTCGTCCCGGCGTTTAAGCCGTCGCGGGAGTTTCGGCGGGTCGTGAACGAAGCGCACGCGGCGGCGGAGGCCGAGGCCGAAGCTTCCGAGAAACGGTAACGCAGGTTGGGGATGGACCCCGTTCCCTCGTAAGTTTGCCGTCTCGGACCGTGGGGGACCGTAGAGCGCTAGGACCCACGGCGCTCCGTGCTTCGCCGTCCCTCTTTCAGCTTCACGCGGCCAGCCCGCGCCTCCGTATGAATCCTCCCGTCTGCCCCGCGTGTGGTGCCCGTCTCGCCCCCGGCGCCACCCAGTGTGACCTCTGCGGCCACGTCCTCGGCGACGAACAGGTAGCCGAACGGGACCGGGTCGTGCCCGAGTCCGTGGCCGCCGTGCCAGACGCTCCGGTTGAGGCATCGGAAGAACCCGCTCCCGCGACGCCGACGCCCGCCGCGCCCGTAGCGCCCGGTGCGGAGGACGCGAGCGGGTCGTTCTGCATCCACTGCGGCGCGAAGAATCCGGGGTACGCCCGCTTCTGCTACAATTGCGGCCAAGCCCTCCACGGTGCCGAAGCCGCGCCCGTGAGCGGGAGGCCCGACGCCGTGCCCGTCGTGGCGACGACGCCCGTTGTGCCGGCCCCGACGCCTACGGTCCCGGCTGATGCCGTCGCGGCCACGGGCGAGCGACCGGACTCCGACGCGGGCAAGCGGGCGCTGACGTTGGTGGGGGCCGGTGTGCTCGCCGTGCTCGTGCTGTTCTTCATCACCCGGATGAGCCAGAACGATCCGCCGCCGCCGGCTGCGAACCCGGGCGCGGCGCAGACTGCCCCGCAAGCCGTGCCCGACCAACTCTCCGACGACGCCCTCGCCCGCGCCGCCTCCCTGGAGGAAGAGATCGAAGCGGCGACGAGCGATGAGGAACGGCTCGCAAAGCAGGAAGCCCTCGCGGGGCTCTACACGCAGGAGGGCGCCTTCTCCCGCGCCGCCGTCGTGCAGGAGGAGATCGCGGAGTCGCTGAAGACCGCCCTCGCGTGGGCCGACGCGGGCTCGCTCTACCTCGCCCACATGCTCCGCACGAGCGGGGCCGACCGCGCGACCTACGCCCAACTCGCCGCCGAGGCCTACGAGCAGTCGCTCGCCATCGACTCCACCGACCTCGACGTGAAGACGGACCTCGCGACGGCCTACCTCAACGACCAGCAGAACCCCATGCAGGCCGTGGCGACGGTGAAGGAGGTGCTCACGACGGACCCGAACCACGTCCGCGCCAACTTCAACTACGGGCTGATGCTCGCGCAGATCAACCGGGTCGATCAGGCCATCGAGCAGTTCCAGAAGGTCATCGGGCTGACGGAGCACGACGATCCGGTGCACCAGCGCGCGGAGCAGGAACTGACGCGGATGCAGTCGGGGCAGGGCGGCACGGCGAGCGGGTAAGCGGTGGCGCGCACCCGGTCCGTCGCCGCCCGGCAGATTCGCCGCCGGCTCCTCATCTTGGGGTCGCTGCTGCTCGCGCTCTTCGCCCTCCTCTACGCCTCGACGCTGTTCCCGAGCGAGGGGTCGGAAGAGCTGACGGTCTTCGCCGCCGCCTCGCTCACGGACGTGATGGGCGCGCTCGAAGCCGAGTTCGAAGCGGCCTACCCCGACGTGGACCTCGTCGTCAGCACGGGCGCGTCGTCGGTGCTGGCTCGGCAGATCGAGCAGGACGCTCCGGCCGACGTGTTCTTCTCGGCGAGCCCGGTGTGGATGACCTACCTCGCCGAGCGGGGCCTGCTCCGCTACCCGGCGCGTGACATCGTCAGCAACGGGCTCGTCGTGATCGGGGCGGCGAGCGAGCCGTCACTCGGCGGCCTCGGCGGCCTGCTGCGGTTCGAGCGGATCGCCCTCGCCGATCCCGAGAGCGTGCCGGCAGGCGAATACGCCCGCGAGGGGCTGGAGCGGGCCGGGCTGTGGGACGCCGTCGCGGACCGCGTCGTGCCGACGCTCGACGTGCGCGCGGCCGTGGCGGCGGTGCAGACGGGCGCCGTCCCAGTGGCGATCGTGTACGCCACGGACGTGCGCGGCGCGGCCGACGTCCGCGTGCTGCTGTCGTGGCCGGAGTCGATCCAGCCTCGGATCCGCTACCTCGTGGCCGTCCCGCGCCGGACGCAGCATGCGAACCGAGCCCTCGAATTCGTCGAGTTCGTCCAGCAGTCGGAGCGGATCGCGGTGTGGCGGCGGTACGGGTTCGTGCCGCTCGCCGAGCCGGTCCTGCCGTGAGCGGAGCGGAGTGGGAGGCCGTCCTGCTCTCGCTGCGCGTCGCAGCCGTGGCGACGGCCGTGAGCCTGCCCGTCGGCGTGGCGGTGGCGTACGGGCTGGCCCGGCGGCTCGTGCCCGCGCCGCTCGTCGTCGAAAACCTCGTCCAGCTTCCCCTCGTGCTGCCGCCGGTCGTGACGGGCTACGCCCTCCTCGTGCTGTTCTCCGGAAATGTCGCGTTCTCGTGGATCGCGGCTGCGAGCGCGGCGGGCGTGATGGGCTTCCCGCTCCTCGTGCAAACGGCGCGCGTCGCGATCGAAGCCGTGGACCCGGAGTGGGAAGAGGCGGCGGCCGTCGACGGCGCGACGCGGTGGGGCGCGTTTCTCGGGGTGACGCTGCCGCTCGCGGCGCGGGGCGTTGCCGCCGGGGCCGCGCTCGCCTTCGCCCGCGCCCTCGGCGAGTTCGGCGCGACGATCGTCGTGGCGGGCAACATTCCGGGGCGGACGCAGACGATCCCGCTCGCGATCTTCTCCCGGCTGAACCAGGCTGGCGGCGAGGCGGCGGCACTGCGGCTCATCGCCGTCTCCGTCGCGCTCTCGGTGGGGAGCCTGCTCGTGCACGCCGTCCTCACGCGGCGGCTGCACGGATCAACACGGGGGACATGATTGCGGCCGTCACGTCGTTGTAGTTTGGGCCTTCTGCTCGCCTCTCTCGTCCGCCACCACTCCCGATGAATCGACGCCTGCTCGTCCTGCTCGTCTGCACCCTCAGCCTCGCCGCCTGCTCGTCGTCCGAGCGCGCCACGCAGCCCGCCGCGCCCGAACCCGCTGTCCCCGCGCTCGATCCGGCGTTCCTCGCCGAGCCGCTCGGCCTCGACGCCGACGTGAGGACGGGGACGCTGCCGAACGGACTGACGTATTACGTCCGCCGCAACGCCGAGCCGCAGCGCCGCGCCGAACTCCGGCTCGCCATCAATGCGGGCTCGGTGCTCGAAGACGAGGACCAGCGCGGCCTCGCCCACTTCGTCGAGCACATGGCCTTCAATGGGACCGAGCGGTTCGAGAAGCAGGAACTCGTGGACTACCTCGAAGGCATCGGGATGCGCTTCGGGCCGGACCTCAACGCGTACACCTCGTTCGACGAGACGGTCTACCTCCTCCAAGTGCCGACCGACAGCGCCGGCCTGCTCGACACGGGCTTCGACGTGCTGAAGGAGTGGGCGTCGGCGATCACGTTCGAGGACGAGGAGATCGACAAAGAGCGCGGCGTCGTGCTCGAGGAGTGGCGGCTCGGGCGCGGCGCTCAGGCACGCATCAACGACGAGCAGCTCCCGGTCCTCCTCGGCGGCTCGCGCTACGCCGAGCGCCTCCCGATTGGCGATCCCGACGTGCTCCGCAACGCGCCGTACGAGACGCTGCGGCGGTTTTACGAGACGTGGTACCGCCCCGACCTCATGGCCGTCGTCGCCGTCGGTGACTTCGACCCCGACGCCGTCGAGCAGACGATCCGCGCGACGTTCGGTGGGCTCACGAACCCGCCGGCCCCAACGCCGCGTCCGGCGTTCGACGTGCCCGGCCACGACGAGACCCGCTTCGTGATCTCCACCGACCCGGAGCTTTCGACGACGAGCGCGGCGGTGTATTACAAAGAACCCGCCGACCGGAGCGGCGACGTGGCGTCGTTCCGCCGCCGGCTCATGGACCGGCTCTACAACCGGATGCTCAACAGCCGGCTCTACGAGCTGACGCAGCGGCCCGACGCTCCGTATCTCGGCGCGTTCACGGGGAAATTCGGCTTCGCCCGACCGAGCGAGTTCTACGTGATGCAGGCTGTCGTGAGCGATGGCGGCGTGCCGGCCGGGCTCGAAGCCCTGCTGACGGAGGCGGCGCGCGTCGAGCGCCACGGCTTCACCGCGTCGGAGCTCGCGCGGACGAAGGCCGACGTGCTGCGCGAGTACGAAGTCGCGTTCAACGAGCGGACGACGACGGAGTCGCGCGCGTTCGCGGGGGAGTACGTCGACCTCTTCCTCGAAGGCGTGCCCGCGCCGGGCATCGCCCGCGAGTACGCCCTCGTCCAAGCCCTCCTCCCGTCGATCTCGCTGGCGGACCTCGACACGCTCGCCGATGAGGTGGTGGGGGAGGAGAACCGCGTGGTGACCGTCAGCGCGCCGGACAAAGAGGGCGTCGCCGTGCCGACGGAGGCCGACCTTCGGGCCGTGTTCGCGGCGGTCGGAACCAAAGATATCGAGCCATACGAAGACGCCGTCTCGGCCGAGCCGCTCGTGGCGAGCCCGCCGGCGCCCGGCGTCATCGAGTCCGTGTCTCGCTACGAAGACGAGACGGGCGTGACGGAATGGACACTCGAAAACGGCGTCCGCGTCGTGCTCAAACCGACGGACTTCAAGAACGACGAGGTGCTGTTTTCCGCGTTCAGCCCTGGCGGCACGTCGCTCGCGGCAGACGGCGCGTTCCGTTCGGCGCAGCAGGCGTCGGCCGTCGTGAGCCTCGGCGGCGTCGGTGCCTTCAGCGCGGTCGACCTCGACAAGAAGCTCGCCGGGCAGGCCGTTCGCGTGCAGCCGTACGTCGACGAGCGCGAGGAGGGGCTCGTCGGCAGCGCATCGCCGGAGGATCTGGAGACGCTGTTCCAACTCGTCCACCTCTACTTCACCGCGCCGCGCGAGGATGCCGATGCGTTCGACGCCTTTCGGCAGCGGATCGCGGGCGTGCTCCAGAACCGGAGCGCCCGGCCCGAGGCCGCGTTCTCGGACACGTTGCAGGTGACGCTCGCGCAGTACCACCCGCGCCGCGCGCCGTTCACGCTCGCCACGATCCCCGAACTCGAACTCGACGAAGCCCTCGCCTTCTACCGCGATCGTTTCCGCGACGCGAGCGACTTCACGTTCGTCTTCGTCGGCGCGTTCGAGCCCGATTCGCTCGAACCGCTCGTGCGGCAGTACCTCGCCACGCTCCCGGCGACGGGGCGCGTGGAGGCCCCGCGCGACCTCGGCGTGCGCGCGCCGGAGGGCGTCGTTACGAAGACGGTCCGCCGAGGGATCGAGCCGAAGGCCCGCGTCCAACTCGTGTTCAGCGGCACGCTCGACGCCCGCGTTGACACGCTCGCCTACGCCGACAGCGTGCTCATCAACGATGCGTGGGTGCCCGTGGCGGACTCGATCTACGCCGCCCGCCACGCCGCCGCGCGGGGCGAGCGCTACCTCCTCGGCGCGCTCGCCGACGCCCTCGCGATCCGTCTCCGGGAGAGCCTGCGCGAAGACCTCGGCGGCGTCTACGGCGTCGGCGTGAACGCGAACGTGGACCGAATGCAGGGCACGTACACGATCTCCATCGGCTTCGGCAGCGACCCCGGTCGTGTCGACGAGCTGACGGCGGCCGTCTTCGAGGAGATCGAGCGGTTCAAGCAGGACGGGCCGGACGACGCGCTGCAGAAGGTGAAAGAGGGCGACCGCCGCGCGCAGGAGCTCGCGCTCCGCGAGAACGGCACGTGGCTCGGCGCGCTCGGTGCCGCCTACCGCTACGACGAAGCCCCGACGGACTACCTCGACAAGTCGGACCTCATCGACGCGCTGAGCTACGGTGCCCTCCGCGGGGCCGCGCAGTTCTACCTCGACGAGAGTCGCTACGTGCAGGTCGTGCTGCTGCCGGAGGAGTAGGGAGGATGTGAGCCGACCGGCGTAGCTTTCTATTCCTCGTCTTCAACCGCTCGATCCCATGTCTGCCATCCTCAGCGAGTCCGACCTCGAACGCATCCGCCTCGCCGTGGGCGAGGCCGAGCAGCGCACGGCGGGTGAGATCGTCCCGTACATCGTCGAGCAGAGCGGGAGCTACGAGGTGGCCGTGTGGCGCGGGGCGTCGTGCGCGGCCCTCCTCACGATGGCCGTGGCCGTGCTGACGCTCCAGTTCTACGCCGGCTGGGGCTTCGGCTGGCTCTTCACGAGCTGGGGGATGGCGCTGCTCGTCTCCGTCGCCGGCGTCGCCGGGGCACTGGGGGCGGCGTTCATCACGCCGCTCAAGCGGCTGCTCATCGGGCCGGAGCTGATGGCGCGGAAGGTCCACCGCCGCGCCTCGCTCGCGTTCCTCGAAGAGGAGGTGTTCCACACCCGCGACCGGACCGGCATCCTCCTGTTCGTGTCCCTCTTCGAGCACCGGATCGAGGTCCTCGGCGATACGGGCATCAGCGAGCAGGTGACGGAGGACGAGTGGATCGACATCGTCGACACGGTTCGGCGCGGCATCCGGCAGGACCACTTCGCCGACGGGCTCGTCGAGGCCATCGGGATGTGCGGCGCCCTGCTCGAACGGAAAGGCGTCGCTGTTCGGCCGGACGACACGGACGAACTCCCCGACAACGTCCGGCTGCGGAAGGAGTAGGCCGGAGATTGCGGTGTTGGGGGCGTAAATACGCTACGTTCCAATATCTTGGCGGCTCCTCCTCCGCCCTCCAACTTCTTCGATGCTGCGCCGCTGCCTCCCCATCCTGCTCGCCGGATTGCTCGCGCTCACCGCGCACGCGCAGCCAGCGGTGCCCGCGCTGACCGGCCGCGTCGTGGACCGCGCCGACGTGCTCTCGCCCGGCACCGAGCGAGCGCTCACGGACCTTTTCGCCGAGCACGAGCGGGCGACGAGCAACCAGGTCGTCGTGCTGACGGTGCCGTCGCTGGAGGGCGACACCGTGGAGGGCTTCGCGGTGCGCGTGTTCGCTGACTGGGGGCTCGGACAGGCCGACCGCGACAACGGCGTCCTCCTCCTCATCGCCCGTGACGACCGCGAGATGCGGATCGAGGTGGGCTTCGGGCTCGAGGGCGCGCTGACCGACGCGCAGGCGGGCCGCATCATCCGCAGCGAGTTCCTACCCGCCTTCCGCAACGGCGACTACGATGGCGGCACGCTCGCCGGGGCGTCGGCCGTCGTTGGGACGATCGAGGGGACCTACGAGCCGGCCGACACGGACATCGGCGACGAGGTGCCCTGGCCGGTCCGCTGGGGCTTCGGCCTGTTCTTCGGCGGGATGCCGCTGCTCGCCTTCGCACCGACCTTCTTCCTCGCCGGGCGGTGGGGCGGCCTCGTCTTTATCGGCGTGTTCGTCGTGGTCGGCGGCGGCTTCCTGCTCTTCTCGCTGTGGGGCGCGCTGTACGTGCTCGTCGGCTACGTTAGCGCGATCCTCGTCGGCGAGTGGCGGTTCCGGCAGCTCGCCGACTGGAAGAAGACCCGCGCGAAGGTGCGTAAGGCCCTCGATGAGAATAAGGGGCGACGGGTGAAGGTCGACCTCGGCGGGTTCACCTACACGGCGGGCGGCATCACGCAGGGCGGCGGCTCGTCGGGTAGTGGGGGCGGCTTCAGCAGCGGGGGAAGCAGCTTCAGCGGCGGCGGTGGCTCGTCCGGCGGCGGCGGCGCGTCGGGGAGCTGGTAAGCCGAGCGGCTTCGCCTCAGCAGGTGCCGAGCGGTTCGACGCGGAGCCGGATCCCGTCGGGATCGTCGAGCGAGAGGGAGCCGTCGGCGAGGTCGTAGGGGACGTCGTGGGCGTCGAGGCGGCTGCGGAGCGCCTGCCACGAGCGGCGCGGGAGGCGGAAGCCGAGCCGGTTGACCCCGCTCTGCGGCACGGTCCCGGTCACGGCCGGAGCCTCGACGAGCTCGATCACGTCGAGCCCTTCGGCGTCGATGAGCACGGCGCGGAGCCGGTCGAAGTGGAGCGGGTGCCGCTCGACGGTCCGCAGCGAGAGGCCGAGGAGGCCGGAGTAGAACCCGAGCGCTTCTTCGAACCGCGCCGTCGTGACACAGACGTGGCCGAGCCAGATCGTCGACGACGGGTTTTTGAGGGCCCGTTCGAGGACGCGGTGGGGTGTGGACGGCGACGGTTCGGTGGCGAGATGAGCCATGAGGCGTAGTGCGGCTGCGGATGGTCGGGGGGAGTCGGACACCCGATGGCAGAGTCTATGCCACGGCAGCGAGGCCCCTTTCATCTCCGTGCGGCGTAACGGCCGCACCCCGCCGATATCCGCAAAACGACGGCTAGGCCGAGCGCCGCCCGCTCGAACGGCGCTCCCTCACTCCACTGAGACGCGCTGCCGCTTCGTGAGCGCGGCGTGCGCGAACCGGAGCGCATCAGCGAGCCGGTCGGCGTCGGCGAGCGGGTTGTAGACGTAGGCGCTCGCTCGCAGCGACGTCTCGGGAAATACGCCGCCGGTGGAGAGGTGGGCGTGGAGCGGCATCGTGCAGTGGTGGCCGGCGCGGCACATCACGCCCTGCGCGTCGAGCAGCACCGCGAGGTCGTGCGGGTGGACGCCGTCCATCTGCAGCGCGACGATCCCGCCCTCGGTCTCGCGGTCGCCCGGCGGCCCGACGAGCCGGACGCCGGGGATCGACCGGACGTGGTCGACGGCGTACGCGCCCCACGCGCGTTCGTACGCAGCAACGGCTGCCATCCCCGTCTCGCCGTCGAACGTCATCCGGCCGAGGTAGTCGCAGGCCGCCGCGAGCCCGACCGCGCCCGCTGCGTGCGGCGTCCCTGCCTCGAACCGGTGGTAGCCGTCGAGGAAGTCCGTGCCCTCGACGGCGACGGTGCGGATCATCCCGCCGCCGGTCTGATACGTGCCCATCTGATCCAGCACGTCGGGCCGGACGACGAGCGCGCCGATGCCCGTCGGCCCGAGCATCTTGTGGCCGCTAAACGCGAGCGCGTCACACCCGAGGTCGCCCACGTCGACGGGCCGCGTCGGGACGCTCTGCGCGCCGTCGAGCACAGTCAGCGCACCGACATCCTTCGCTGCCGCAAAAATCTCCCGCACGGGGTTCTCGACGCCGAGCACGTTCGAGACGTGAGCGAGCGCGACGAGCTTGGTCCGCCGCCCGATGAGGTCGAGTGATCCGGCGAGATCCACGGTCGCATCGGCGTGGAGCGGGAGGTAGCGGAGCGTCGCGCCCGTCCGCTTCGCGAGCTCCTGCCACGGGACGAAGTTGGAGTGGTGCTCCTGCGGCGAGACGAGGAGTTCGTCGCCCGGCCCGAGGTGCGCCTCGCCCCACGAGCGGGCGATGAGGTTGAGCCCTTCCGTCGTCCCCCGCGTGAAGATCACGGACGCCGCTTCGGCTCCGACGAACGCCGCCACGGTCTGCCGCGCCTGCTCGTACGCGTCCGTCACCCGCGCGCTCAGCTCGTAGACGCCGCGATGCACCGGCGCATTCTCGTACGCATAGAAATGCGCGATCCGGTCCACGACCGCCTTCGGCTTCAGCGATGTCGCCGCCGAGTCGAGGTAGCACGGCCGCTCGTCCTCCGCCACGTCCAGGAGCGGGACTTCGGAGGGGGCGAGGGGAAGAGGGAGGGCGTCAGGCATAGCAGGGGGATAAAGCGAAGGGCGGCAACGGCCGCCCTTCAACGTACAACGATGTCTGTCACGGTCACATAAAACCGAGCGTCAGCTTGGCCTCTTCGCTCATGTAATCGGGGTGGTACGGCGGGTCGAACGTGATGTCCACCTTGCAGGCGCGGACATCGGGGATCATCGACACCTTCTCCTCGACCTCGGCCGGCATCGACTCGGCGGCGGGGCAGTTCGGGGCCGTGAGCGTCATCTTGACGTAGACCTCGTTCTTGTCGTCCACGTCGATGAGGTAGATCAGGCCGAGGTCCCAGATCGGCACGGGGATCTCCGGGTCGTAGATGCCCTTGAGGACTTCGACGACTTGGGCGCCGATCGGACCGAAGTCCTGCTCGCGGTCGAGCGGGGCGTCGAGGGGTTCGAAGGGATCGCGTTCCGGCATCGGATTAGACGCTGAGCTGCTGGTCGATGAGGCCGTCGAGGTAGGTGCGGAGCGCCGCGTGCGGGAGCTCCTCGACGATGTCGTGGGCGAAGGCGTAGAGCAGGAGGGCTTTGGCCTGCCGCTCGCTGAGGCCGCGGCTGCGGAGGTAGAACACGTGCTCGGGCTCGAGCTCGCCCGTCGTGGAGCCGTGCGAGCACTTCACGTCGTCGGCGTAGATCTCGAGCTCGGGCTTCGAGTAGTGGTGCGCGTCGTCGCTGAGCACGACGCCCTGGCTCGACTGGTACGCGTTCGTCTGCTGCGCGTCGCGGCGGACGAAGACTTTGCCGTTGAACACGCCCGTCGCCTTCCCGTCGATGATGCCGCGGTAGAGCTCGTTTGAGAAGCAGTTCGGCTTGGCGTGGTCGACGAGCGTGTGGTTGTCGACGTGCTGCGTGCCGTCGACGATGTAGAGCCCGTAGAGGTGGGTCTCGCAGCCCTCGCCATTCGGCACGGCGTTGACGTTGTTGCGGACGAGCGCACCGCCGAGCGTGTACGTGTGCGCGGCGAAGTAGCTCTGCGCCTCCTGGTACACCTGCACGGTGTTGACCTGCGACGCCTGCTCGCTCTCGGTCTGGAGCTGGAGCACGTTGATCCGCGCCGCGCGGCCGACGACGATCTCGGACACCCGGTTGCCGAACGTCTTCACGTCGCTCGTGCTGTGGTACGTCTCGACGACGAGGGCCTCGCTATTCTCGCCGAACACGTAGAGGTTGCGCGTCTGGAGGAGCGCGTCCTCATCGGCGTCGGTGACGTGGATGATCTGGATTGGCCGATCGAGCGTCACGCCTTTGTCAACACGGAGAAACACGCCGTCGAGGTCGAACTGCGTGTTGAGCGCGACGAAGGCGTCGGCGTCCACGTCCGCGTACTTCCCGAAATACGTCGCGACCGCATCGGCGTCGCTCTCCGCTGCGTCGCGGAGGCTCTCGACCGTGATGCCCGCCGGCAGCCCATTCGCGTCCCCGAGGTGCGGGGCGACGGTGCCGTTGACCACGATGAGCGTGTACGCATCGAAGCCGCTGATGCGGAGGTCCGCGACGTCGGCGGCGTCGAGGTCAGAGGGGGCGCCGGGCTCGATGACGGCGTAGTCGTGGCGGAGCGCCTTCTCGATGTTCGTGTACTTCCACGCCTCGTGCTTCCGCGTCGGGATGCCGAGCGTGTCGAACGAGGCGGCGGCCCGCTCGCGGAGGTCGCGGAAGGCGGACGGCGAGCCGTTCGAGCGCTGCTCGAGCTGGAACTCGTAGGCGGACGCGATCCGCTCGTTGAGGTCGGGGGTCTTCTCTAGCGTGTCGATCATGGTCGGCGGGTCAGTCGGTCTTGGCGGCAGGGGCGACCGGCCGGTCGCCCCTACGGAATCGGTCGGTGCTACGCCGTGACGGCGTCGTTGGCGTGCTCGCGGATCCAGTCGTAGCCCTTCGCTTCGAGCTCGTGGGCCAGCTCCTTGCCGCCGGACTTCACGATGCGGCCGTCCATCAGGATGTGGACCACGTCCGGGATGATGTAGTTGAGGAGCCGCTGGTAGTGCGTGATGAGCACGAACGCGCGCTCGGGCCCGCGGAGCTTGTTCACGCCCTCCGACACGATCTTCAGCGCGTCGATGTCGAGACCGGAGTCGGTCTCGTCGAGGATGGCGAGCTTGGGGTCGAGCATAGCCATCTGGAAGATCTCGGCGCGCTTCTTCTCGCCGCCCGAGAACCCCTCGTTGACCGAGCGCTGCATCAGCTTGTGGTCGAGGTTGACGAAGTCGGCCTTCTCGCGCATGAGCTTCATGAAGGCGGCGACGTTCATCTCCCCTTCGCCGCGGTGCTCGCGCATCGAGTTGACGGCGGTGCGGAGGAACTGCATCGTGCTCACGCCGGGCAGCTCGACGGGGTACTGGAAGGCGAGGAAGACGCCGTCGCGGGCGCGCTCCTCGGGGTCCATGTCGAGGAGGTCCTGGCCGTGGTACGTCACCGAGCCTTCGGTGACCTCGTACTCCTCGCGCCCGGCGAGCACGCTCGCGAGCGTGGACTTCCCAGACCCGTTCGGGCCCATGATGGCGTGGACCTCGCCGGCCTCGACGGTCAGGTCGATCCCCTTGAGGATCTCGTGGCCTTCGACGTTCGCGTGCAGGTTCTTGATTTCAAGCATGACGTTCGGATTTCAGAATCGGGTGGTGACAGGCGAGGCAACCGTAGGGGCACGATGCATCGTGCCCTTACCGTGTGGACGGCGGGATCAACCCACCGAGCCTTCGAGCTGGATAGAGAGGAGCTTCTGGGCCTCGACGGCGAACTCCATCGGGAGCTTGGCGAGGATCTGCTTGGCGAAGCCGTTGACGATGAGGTTGAGCGCGTCCTGCTCGGAGATCCCGCGCTGCTGGCAATAGAACATCTGGTCCTCGCCGACCTTCGACGTCGTCGCCTCGTGCTCGACCTTCGCCGTCGCGTTGTTGATCTCGATGTAAGGGAACGTGTGGGCGCCGCACTTCGAGCCGAGGAGGAGGGAGTCGCACTGCGAGAAGTTGCGGGCGTGCTCGGCCTTCTTGTTGATCTTGACGAGGCCGCGGTACGAGTTGTTCGAGACGCCGGCCGAGATGCCCTTCGAGATGATCGTCGACTTCGTGCGCTTGCCGAGGTGGATCATCTTCGTGCCCGTGTCGGCCTGCTGCGCGCCCTTCGTGAACGCGACCGAGTAGAACTCGCCGACGGAGTCGTCGCCCTTGAGGATGACGGACGGGTACTTCCACGTCACGGCCGAGCCCGTTTCGAGCTGGGTCCAACTGATCTTCGAGCGCGCGCCTTCGCAGATCCCGCGCTTGGTGACGAAGTTGTAGACGCCGCCCTTGCCCTCTTCGCTGCCGGGATACCAGTTCTGGATCGTGGAGTACTTGACCTCGGCGTCCTGTTTCGCCACGATCTCGACGACGGCGGCGTGGAGCTGGTTCTCGTCGCGCATCGGGGCCGTGCAGCCTTCGAGGTAGCTGACGTAGCCGCCGTCCTCGCAGATGATGAGCGTCCGCTCGAACTGGCCGGTGCCGGCCGCGTTGATGCGGAAGTACGTCGAGAGCTCCATCGGGCAGCGGACGCCCTTCGGGATGTAGCAGAACGAGCCGTCGGAGAACACGGCGGAGTTGAGCGCGGCGTAGAAGTTGTCGGTGTACGGCACGACGGAGCCCATGTACTGCTGGACGAGCTCGGGGTGCTGCTCGATGGCTTCGCCGAAGGAGCAGAAGATGATCCCGCGCTCGGCGAGCTCCTTCTTGAACGTCGTCGCGACGGAGACGGAGTCCATCACTACGTCTACGGCCACGGGCATCCGCTCCTCGTCGTCGACGCCGGTGAGTCGCTTCTGCTCGGTGACCGAGATGCCGAGCTTGTCGAACATCTCCAGCATCTCGGGGTCGACGTCGTCGAGCGAGTCGTACTTCGGGCGACTGCCGGGGGCCGAGTAGTACGAGATGTCCTGAAAGTCGGGCTCGGGGTACGTCAGGTGCGCCCAGCGCGGGTAGTGCTCGTCGGTGTTTTCGAGGAGGTCGACGACGTGGCGGTACGCTTTGAGCCGCCACTCGAGCATCCACTCGGGCTCGCCCTTCTTCTCGGAGATGAGGCGGACGACCTCTTCGCTGAGGCCCTTCGGGATCGTGTCGGCGGCGGTTTCGGTGACGAACCCGTACTTATAGCCGCCTTCCTCTTTCTCGATGTCGGCGATCAGGTCGTGTTCGGTATACGTCGGCATAGTCGGGCGTCGTGAGGGGGAAGCAGTGCGCGAAGCGAGCGCTCTAGGGAGGCAGGGCGATACCGGCGGTGCGGGGGGCGGTTCCCCCATTTCGCGGTCGGAGGAGCGGGCGTGAAATGGACGCTGAACGGGCCGTGCACCCACGCCGAGACGGAAACCCTGCCGTCGGTGGGATGGTATGCTGCGGGCTGCGAAGTGTTGCCCCGGACCCTGTTAAGTTCTCCCTAAGTCACCCCCCATGGAAGGCATTACGATCACCGACCGCGCCGCCGAACGGATCACCGAAATCGCCGAGCGCGAAGGCATCAGCGAGGGCCAGTTCCTCCGCGTCGCCGTCGTCTCGGGCGGCTGCTCGGGGCTGACCTACGACCTCGGGTGGGACTCGGCGTTGCAGGAGAAGGACCGCGTCGTCGGCGAGGAGCCGTTCCGCGTGGTCATGGACCTCAAGAGCTTCCTCTACCTCGACGGCACGACGCTCGACTTCTCCGACGGGCTGGAAGGGCAGGGCTTCCACTTCCACAACCCGCAGGCCGCCCGCACCTGCGCCTGCGGCGAATCGTTCTCGCTGTGATCGGTGCTAGTCGCTATTCTGGTCCGATTAAATGAATTCGCACTCCGAAGCTGATGTCTTGCGAGTGCTAGAGTGGTATGAGAAGGACCCCGGCATAGAACTGGTCGGGGAAGAAGCGCTTCGAGGGATTGGATTGGATGAGCTTTTGGCTCTGTTTACTCCATTTGTAGAAGACCCCGTTCTGTTCTACAAGTACGAGGTTGGAGCCAAGGAGGCGGAGATGCTTCAGCGTGCGGTTCAACATCAGATTGACCTAGGCACGTACGACTATCTCATTGCAGCTTATCAGAAGTCCTCTTGAGGAGATGAATTGCTGAACTCCCCTCCGCTTCCTCGCGGTGTGCTCGCGCCCAACCTCACCCCGTTCGAGGATGACGGGCGCATCGCCGAAACGCTATACGTCGAGCACGCGAAGCGTCTGCTCGATGAAGGGTGTGCCGGGCTGATTCCGTTCGGGACGACGGGGGAAGCCGCTTCCGTAGGGAATGATGAGCGGATACGGATGCTCGACCGGCTCGTCGAAGCGGGCATTCCGGCGAGCCGTCTAATGCCGGGTACCGGGTTGACGAGTCTCCTCGACACGGTCCGGCTCACGCGGCACGCAGTGGAAGCGGGCTGCTTGGGCGTGCTCGTCCTGCCGCCGTTCTACTACAAAGCGGTGTCGGACGACGGGCTCTTCGCGTACTTCGCGCGGCTCATCGAGGACGTGGGTGAAGGAGCGCTCCGCATCGTGCTGTACCACATCCCGCAGGTGGCGGGCGTGGGGCTTTCCGTGCCGCTCGTGCGACGATTGCGCGAGGCGTTCCCCGAAACCGTGGTCGGGATCAAGGACTCGTCGGGCGACTGGGCGAACACGTCGGCGCTGTTGGAGATCGAGGGGCTAAGCGTATATCCCGGCACCGAACTACTGATGCCGCAGGCGCTCGCCGCGGGGAGCCCCGGCTGCATCACGGCCACGGCGAACGTCAACGCCGCAGCCCTCGCTCGGCTGGCCCAACTGATCTACGACGACCCCGGGACGGTCACGGGTGCTTTCGAACCGGTGCGCCAAGTCCGCCTCGCCGTGCAGCAACATCCGCCCATCTCGGCACTGAAAGCGATCCTCGCGCATCGCACCGGCGATGATCGCTGGCGAAACGCTCGCCCTCCGCTCGTCCCGCTCTCCAACGACCAGAGGGCGGCGCTAGAGCGCAGATCATGTTGATGTAAGCGAGTAGCCACAGTGCCTGATCCACGCCCCCACCTCCTCCACGCTCACCGCTTCCAGCGCCTCGGCCACCGCCGCGCGCAGGGCCTCCCGCGTACGGGCTCCGACGGCC
>JBDUXZ010000035.1 GCA_039944855.1 Rhodothermales bacterium
CGGGTTGCCGAAGTCGAACACGAGCGTCTCCCACGCCATCGCCACCGTCGTGAACGTGAAGGTCTCCGCGTTGATCTCGGGGACGCCGACCTCCTCGACCTTGAAGAGGACGCGGACGCCGGCCTCCGGCGACCACACGCGGACGCTCATCGTGAGGTTGCCCTCAGAGAACGGGATGGGCGGGGTGAAGCCGGAGTTCTCGGCGACGGTCGTGCCGGCGAAGCACTCCGCGGCCGCCGTGCGGTTCGACGCGACGACGGTGTTCTCGGCGTCCTCGGGGTCGGCGACGAGCTGCGACATGGTGCCGCCGAAGTCGGTGAGCTCGTAGTTGATCCCCTCCTCGAACGTCACCGGAAGGCTGATTTGAGCGTGCGATAGCGGGGCTATCAGCACGAGGAGGGCGCAGAGTAAAGCAGTTCTCATGGTCGCATCGAGTTTGTACGGGGCGGAAGTCAACCGCGCTGGATGCGCGGCCGAAGGGACATAACACCAACTCTGGCGGTCCCCGTTACACGCTCGGTGCAAAAGAGAGGCATCGCATCCTGGCTCGATGCCGGCGTTCTCCAGAGGAGAATCAGAGAGTGGCAACGGAAGGCCGAGGGCTCCCACAAATCGCCTCGACTCAAGGGGTTGCCATTTCTATGAAAAGGTTTTCATAAAGTATGAAATCGCTTCCCCCCACGCAAACACGGTGTTCTCTTCCCCCCGCGCCCGACCGGCTTCCCCCGCGCCCGACCGGGGGCCGGCCCCTCGACCGCGCGCTACTCGACGGGGTGAAAGCGGACGGCGAGGCCGCCACCGGGCGCGAGCGCGACGCGGAGCCGCCCCCCGGCCTTCACCTCCCGCGTCTCGATCTCGTACGCCACCGGGTTCGTCTCCCAATCCGCGTCGGCGGCGTCGCGGTAGACCTCGGCGGTGTACGTCCGTCCCGGCTCCAGAAAGTCGAGCACGACGTCCACGGTGCGAGCCGAGGCGTCGGTCTTGGCCCCGAGGTACCAGTCGTCGGAGTGGCGGTCTTTCCGGGCGATCGTGACGAAGTCGCCGATCGCGGCTTCGAGCACGCGGGTGTCGGCCCAATCGACGGGGACGTCTTTGATGAACTGGAAGGCGTCGAGGTGCGGCTCGTAGTTCTCCGGGAGGTCGGCCGCCATCTGGAGCGGGCTGTAGAGCACGACGTAGAGCGCGAGTTGGCCGGCGAGCGTCGTCGGGACATTGTTTGCGCCTTCGTCTTCGGCGGCGAGGTCGAAGATGCCGGGCGTGAAGTCCATTGGGCCGGCGAGCAGCCGCGTGAAGACGAGTGTCGGGATGTGGTCGGGGCCGTTGCCGCCGCCCCACGACGAGTTGAACTCCTGCCCGCGCGCGCCCTCGCGCGTCAGCAGGTTGGGGTACGTCCGGCGGAGCCCGGTGTCTTTGATCGGCTCGTGGATGTTGAGGGCGATGCGGTGCCGCGCGGCGGCTTCGACGGAGCGCTGATAGTGGCCGACCATGTACTGCCCGGTGTTCCACTCGCGCGCCGTCTCGCCCCCAGCGACGCCCGGCCCGTCGACGCGGGGGAAGTGCATGCCCCAGTCCACGTACCCGGTCTTGATGGCCTTTACGCCGCGGCGGTTCATGAGCGCGAACGCCTCGTCCATCTGCGCCTCGTAGTTCGGGATGCCGCCGCCCGTCTCGTGGTGGCCGATGAGCCGCGTCCCGCGCTCTTGGGCATAGGTCGCGAGCGCCTCGAAGTCGTAGTCCGGGTACGGCTCGGTGAACGAGAAGTCGGAGCCGTTGCCCGCCCAGTTCCCGTCCCACCCCCGGTTCCAGCCCTCGACGAGCACGCCGTCGAACCCGTGCTCGGCCGCGAAGTCGATGTAGCGCTTCGTGTGCTCGGTCGTGGCGCCGTGGTCGGGGCCGCTGTTCCACGACCATGTCCCGAGGTGCATCGCCCACCAGATGCCGATGTACTTGCCGGGCTCGACCCACGACACGTCGCCGAGCGCGTTCGGCTCGTTAAGGTTGAGCCCGACGTAGTTCGTGACAAGGTCGCCGGCAGTATCGCCGATGAGGATCGTCCGCCACGGCGAGCGTGCGGGGGCTGTGGCGTAGACGCGAACGCCCGTCGACCACGGGGCGAGGTCGGCCTGGAGTGCCGTCGGGCCGATGCGGCGGAGCGCCATCGCGGCGTAGTCGACGAGCGCGGCCTCGTGGAGCGCGACGAACGGGCCGTCGGGGAAGGCGAGCGTGAGCGGCGTGTGGAGCACGTAGCCCGCGCCCGAGAGCGCGGACTGCTCGTAGAGGTATTCGTAGCGGTTCCACTCGTACGCCCGAATCCACCACGCCTGCGGGTCGGCCGCGAAGCGGAACTCGGTCAGCTCGTCGCGGATCTCGAACGCGCCGAGGCCGGGCTGCTCGGGCCACTCGTACCGGAACCCGACGCCGTCGTCGAACACGCGGACGACGACGTCCATCCGCCGCTCGGCCCCGACGGTTTCCTGCAATGCGAGCCGGAGTTCACGGTGGTGATCGCGGATGGTCTCGACCTCGCCCCACGGCTGCGTCCACGTCTCGTCGTGCTCGGTCGTCGTCGCCTCCGCGATCCGCATTCCGACGCCGAGCGTGTCGCCGCCGCCGATGACGACGCCGAGCCGCGACGGGAGGACGAGCACGTGGCCGTCGCGCTCGACGCGGTAGCTCGGCACGCCGCGCGCGTCGAGCGCGACGGCCACGTCGATCCGGCCATCGGGGGACGAGACGGTCGCGGCGTCGGGCACGGTCGGAGCGGGTTGCGCGATGGCGGGAAGGGCAGACGCGAGGAGGAGCGCGAGCAGGGAGAGGCGCATTGGCAGGGACGGGATTCGGATCAGTCGGCGATGGGTGTGGGAATAATATCCGACAGATCCGCCGAGCCTGAGCCCCGATGGAAGCGAGAAAACTCCGCCCTTACGTCCTGCAGTGGGGACGACCTGAAGCGGTCGTCCCCGTGCACGCCGATCGCCACGGCGCAGCCCTTACGTAACCCGCTCGACGACGACGGGGCCCTTCGCCCGCATCACGCACGCGAGGCGGCACTTACCGGGCTCGTTGCCCGCGGGCAGCCCGCAGATGGCGTCGAGTGTGTCCGCCTCCTCGTCGCCCACGTCGCTCAGGAACTCGCCGCCGGATACGATGCGCACGGCATCGCTCCCGCAGATCCCGACGTGACACTCCGCCTGCATGTCGATCCCGTTCGCTTCGGCGGCGTCGCAGAGCGTCTGCCCCGGCTGCAACGTGACGGTTTTACCCAAGCCCTGGAACGTCACAGCGGGTTCCCCCGCGGGAGCGGCAGCTGGAGCAGGAGCCGCCGGAGCAGAGGGTGCCGCGGCCGGCGACTCGGCCGGCGACGCGGCCGGTGCACGGTACGGCGCGGGGGACGGGGTAGGCGCTTCGGCGGGCGGAGCCGAAGCGGGGTACGGCGATACGCGGAACGTGGTGCTGCTCTCTTTGACCTCCTCCTGCAGCCTCATCCTGAACATCTGCTGGCCGGCCCGGAACGAGTCCTCGTCGCCGAGTTCGACGGGGTTCCGCACCCGGAGATAGGTCCCGTTGAGGCTGTTGAGGTCCTTTGCGAGCAGCGTCCCCTCTTTGAGCGTGAGCGAGAGGTGGCGGCGCGAGAGCACCATGTCGCGCTCGTCGAGGGTGATGTCGGGGGCCTGACGGCCCAACACGACGGTGCCCTCCGAGAGCGCGTGGCGCTGGATGGGCTGCCCCGCCTGGTCGTACTGGACGAAGCCGAACTCCCCACCCTGCGCGTGGAACAGCAGGAACCGCTGGCCGAGGCGCAACAGATCGCCCGACTCGATCGGGTACGACTTGCCGGGGCGCAGGATCAGAAACGTGCCCGTCTCGCTGCCATCGTCGCGCAGGAAATAGCCGTCGTGGCTGTGGAGGACGGAGGCGTGGCTCGGGGAGAGCGTGCTGTCTTCGGGGAATGAGATCGTGCACTCGTGCCGGCCGATCGTGGTGACGCCGTGAGCGCGGAGGGCGAACTCGTCCTCCTCGATTCCGCCCGCCGTCACACGCACGAGGTGGGCCTCGACGGCGCGGTCCGGCGCGATGCTCTCTTGGGGGGGACCCTCTGCATAGGCGGTGCCCCCCAGCACCATCGTCATCTCCCCGCGATCCACGGGCTCGCGGGCAGGCATCGGGGGGACCGGCGTGTCGCTCGCTGCAGGGGTCGCGTTTTCCTCCTGCGCGGGCATCGTCTGCACGGGCGCGTCCTCCGCAAACTCGAGGTTGACCTCGATGACGTCGCGGCCTTCGAGCTTCTGCTTGATGACCTCGGCCACGAACACGCCGTCGCGCAGGGCCGACTTGATGTTGCCCCGGTGCTTGATGTCGCGGAAGCCGGACGGGTCCGCATTGAAGTCGTCGGTTTCGAGGTACGCCTGGCTCAGCAGGTCGCCGATGAGGTAGACGTTGGGCTGCTGCGTTTCGAGGAGCGGCGTGACGGCCATCCGCTTCTTCGCGTCCGGCCCGCCCGTCACCATGTAGACCCCGAGCGAGTTCAGCAGCGCCTCCGGGATGTCCTCGCCGATGCAGGCGACGCAGTGGTTCTTGCTGAACTCGAGGTGAACCGTCTCACTGGGCCGGCCCGTCGGCGTTTTGCGGTCCACGCGGATGGAGAGGCGCTCCTCCTTCTCCGGCGTCGTCACGATCGCGACGGGCTCGCTGCCGGGGCAGTAGCGGATGTTACCGTTGCCGAGGTAGGCGTTGAAGAACGCATCGGCGAGGGCACGCGATACCTTCGGCAGCTTGTCACCGCGGTACGACCAGTAGACGGCACACTCGTCGCCCGCCTCGGCCTTGGCTTCGGAGAGGGCGATGACGGCCTCGGCCGCCGAGGTCCCGCCGCCGACGACGAGGACGGGGTGGCCGAGGTACTGCGTCGCGTCCTCGAGCTTGTAAGCGATGCCGTCAGTCGAGCCGGGGATGTCGAAGCGGCGGGGCACGCCGCGCCCGATCGCGAGGACGACGTGGCGGGCCTTGAACGGCTGGTCGGTCTTCGTGCGATGGTTCCACGTGTTAACTTGCCACACGCCATCGGGCTGGCGCTCCAAGCCGGTGAGCTCGACGCCGCTCTGGGCGGGCACGTTGAACGTCTTGTAAAACCCCTTCCACTCGACGCACATGTCGTCTTTGTCGATGGGCGAGAAGTGCAGCTTCTTGACGAGCTCGCCGCCCTCGGGGAACTGCATCTTGTCGCCGCCGCCGAAGTGCGGGAGGATCTGCTTGTCTTTGGCGTAGTCGCGGATGCGCTTCATCAGGTCATCGTAGTCGATGACGAGGGCGCTGAGGCCGAGCTCGTGCGCGCGGAACGCCGCCGCGGTGCCCGCCGGCCCACCGCCTACGATGAGCACGTCTAGCACGTCCGGGAGCCCGGAGAGGCCGTCGGGGGATTTTCGGTCGTCTACTTGCATCTTACCATCGGCTTAGCCTTCGGATTACGTCGTCGCACCGTTCGTTTCTCGGTGGCCCAGCGTCCTGCGGAGTCCTGCGCCCTGCGGCCCGCCTCGTGCGCCGTCGGCGAGCGTAGGGTCAGGCCCGCCTCAGCGTCGCTTCGATCTCCACGCCGAAGCGGATCACCGCGCCGGGCGGCACGTCGACCGGCGTGACCACGCGCTCCCCATTGAGGAAGGTGTGGTTCCGGCTCCCCATGTCCTGGAGCGTGACCTTGCCACCGCGCACCGTCACTGCCGCGTGCTGCCGCGAAACGGAGGTGTCGTCGAGGACGACGGCGCAGTTCGCGGCCCGGCCCACCACGTTCTCCCCTTCCATCAGGGGATGCGTCTCGCCACGCCCGCCCTTCGTGACCTGCAGCGAGTAGCGGATGGGCGTAGCCGCCGGGGCCGCTCCGCCACCGACGCCGGGGATGTTCGGCGTCGGCGTGTACGCCGGGCCGATGTGCGTGTGCTGCGCCCCCTCTTCCGGTGCGGTGGGCAGCGGGCCGGAGCCGAATGCCTGCGTGCGGATCGTCAGGTCGTTTTTGGACTCGTCGTCGCCAATCTGCGGCGTAGGCGTGAACGCCGGCGAGAACTGGGTCCGGGTCCCGCTGTCCGCCTCGTTCTGAGCTGCTGGCGGCGGAGTTACCGGCGGCGCGGCGGGGGGCGGCACCGGAGTCACGAAGCCCGCCGGCTGCGTGTGCTCGGCCTCACGCGCCGCGACTTTCTTCGGCGCCGCTGCCTTCGCGCTCTCGTGGTAGATGAAGTCGATCTGATCGGCGAGGGTGACCACGTGGAGCCGGCCGAGCTTGACAGGCTCGGTGACGGGCATCCCGTCGAGCTTCGTCCCGTTGCGGCTCTGGAGGTCTTCGAGGAAGTAGCCCTTCCGCTCGGCGTCGAAATAGATCCGCGCATGGCGACCTGAGACCACGTCGGCGGGCAGCCGGATCGCCTCCTCTCCCCGCCCGATGACGGCCTCGTTCCCGATCTCGAACGAGGACCCGGCGAACTCACCCGTCTGGCAGAAGAAATGCGCTGGCATGATTCAGGTCGGGATGGGGATGGATGTCGAGCGGGCGCGCGGGGCCGAGCCCTATTCGAGGTACTGCAGGAGGTTGGAGTGCTGCGACTTGTCCGGGTGGAAATCGTGGCACGTGACGCACGTGTTCGACGCCTTGCCGTCGTCGTGGCACGTCTGACATTTTGCGATAGACGGGAGGTTCTGGATGCCCGCGTTGTCCTCCGCCCACTCGGCCGGCGTGTTCGTGGCCGCGCTCTCCCGGATCGGGATCGCGGTGTGGCAGTCGAGGCAGCGCGTGTGGATGATGTGGGCGCCGTGGTCGAACTCGGCCCGGATAAGGTTGCCCTGATCCGCCTGCACGCGGACGATCGTGGCGTCCTCGACGTAGTGGCACTTCTGACACGCCTGCGTCAGCTGATCCACGACGCGCTGGTAAGCTCGGATGTCGGCGTCTGTAAGCGAGGTGTCGCGCTCGGCCGGGGAGACGAGGAACTTCGTCTCGTCGAGCGGAGCGTAGGGGTCGCGGAGCCGGCGGCGGACCACCTTGAGAAGGCCTTCGATCTCAGCGAGTTCCTGCTGCACCTCGCGCTCCGGTGAGGCGCGGAGTTCATCGGCGTAGGTGTCGAGCGTGGCGATGGCTTCTTCGTAGAGCGTGCGCACCTCGCGCGGGTCCACGTCGCCCGACGCCCGCAGCAGGTCGGCGAGGCCGTTCCGCGAGGGGTAGATGATCTGGCGCACACGGCGGAGGTTCTCCAGCACCCACGGGTCGCGGTGATAAACCGGCGTCTTGCGGACGGTCGCGCCCCGGCTCTGGAATTCGTTGGGGTTGGTGTAGTACGTCCAGAGCGAGCCCGGCCGCTGCTGTGCGCGGAGCGTCTCCAGCGTCAGCACACCCGGCCCCTCCGCTGAGGCCGTAGCGATCCACGGCGTCGCATCGCTCGTGGTGAGGTGGCACGTATCGCAGTGGTCCTCGAACGAGATCGGCTGAAAGCCTGTGCCGTCGGGCGTGGCGTTGTGGCAGTAAAGGCACGTCTGCTCGAGGTCGCCGAGGTTCTCCCGGTCGCGGACCTGGTTGACGTGGAGGGTGTGGGGGAATTTGAGGTTGCCGTCGTCGAGGAGGCTGTCCGCCGCGAAGTCGAACTCGGGGTGCTCGGTGTTGAACGAGTCGAAGGCGTGGCACTGGAGGCAGTTGTCGTCCGCGACGGCCGTGATCGGGTTGTCGCGGCCGACGTGCTCGGTGTGGCAGCCGAAGCAGGCGGGCTCGTTGGGGTCGGCGACGACGCGCGTAAAGTCGTCGGAGCGGTAGAGGTAGTGCGAGGCGAAGGTGTGGACGCCAACCTCGTCGCCGAACTTCTCGTGGCACGTCGAGCACTTCTCGCTCGTGACGTCCTGGAACGGCGTGTGGCACGTCGAGCAGTCGCCGCCGAAGGCCGCGTGATTGGACGAGAGCGGGCCGTTCGAGACGAGTTGCCCCTGCTGCACCGTGGCGTTGAACGCGAAGAGGCCGAGCACGAGGAGCGCTCCGATCCCGCCCACGAAGAACATCATGTTCCGCGACGTGGGATAGATGTACTCCTTCGCTACCGGCAGCTTGAGCCAGCTAAAGAAGCCTTTGGTACGGAATCGGTCGAACTGCATCAGTAGTACAGGACGGCGAAGATGTGGAACCCGAGCAGGGCGAGGGCGATGACGGACACGGGCACGTGGAGGTAGAGCCACCCGCGCAGCGCACGCTGTAAGGTAAAGTGGGCGTCGATATCCATTTTGGCGGCGTACAACTCCTCCAGTTCATCCAACTTGATCCGCTCCTCGGCCGGCTGCATCTCGCGGAGCGAGGCGAAGAGCTTCGCCTTCCCCCCCATCCCGCTCGGGATGCCGAGGAAGTAGATCGGGCGGAACTGCGGCGCGGCGAGGGCCGGGGCGATCTGCTTCCGGTAGAAGTCTTGCACAGCGAAGTCGGCCGATTCCGCCACGGCGTCGCCCCGCTTCTGGAGGTCGGCGACGAGTTCGGGGATCCGGTCGTAGTTCACCTCGGTCCGCACCCCGCCGGCGAGGAGCGTGGGGATCCACTTCTGCAGCACGATCCCGAAGAGCCCACTGCCAACGACCCAGAGACTCAGCGCCCAGAGCCACCACGTCAGCACCCCGTGCGGCACTTGGAATCCGACGTGCATCAGCATGAGCAAGAGGAAGAGCGTGCCGCCGTAGACGTGGAACTGGAGGTAGTACCACGCCCGGCCGAGCGCGCGGACCTTCATCGTCCGCCGCTTGACCCCGTAGAAGAACACGCCGACGAAGAGCACCGCCGCAGCGATCCCGTAGCCGAGCCCCCACGTGCTGCCCGGATGAACCCGACCAAACACGACGTTGAGCACGAACACGACGAGGCACACCGCCACGGCGATCCCGAACCCCAGGAACCACTGCGGCGACTGGATCCACTTGTTCGCCCAGCGCGACGCGCCGGGGCGCTTCTTCTGGTAGATCGCCGTTTTTTGTACCGCTGTCTTCATCGTTGCGCGTGATCTACGGCTTGAAGCTGCTGGAAGTCCTCGATGGAGTTGATGCGGAAGGCGCAGGCGTGGGGGCAGTTGTTCACGCACGCCGGACCCGCATCGGACTCGTAGCAGAGGTCGCACTTGCTCGCCACGCGCCGGTCCCGCCCGCGCAGGAACTCCGGCAGGGCGGTGTCGGGCCAGACCTCTTCGGTGTCGTGCATCACGATCGCGTCGTAGGGGCACTTGTTGGCGCAGTTGCCACACCCGATGCAGATGTTGTCGTCCACCGCGACGACCTCGCCCACGTTCGTGCGCCGGATCGCGCCCGTCGGGCAGCCGATCAGGCAGACCGGGTCTTCGCAGTGGTAGCAGGACCGGGCGATGAGGAAATTGTCGTAGCGGTCGCCTTCGCGGACGAAACGGGGCCGGCCGTCGTGCGTGCTGGCGCAGCCCCGCACGCAATCGTCGCACCGCGTGCACACGTCGAGGTCGATGACGAGGATGCTGTTGCCCTGCACGAGCCCTTTGGCGAGCGAGAACTCGATCAGGTCGGGCTGCTCGGGATTCTGCTTGGTGTAGCCGGTCTCCTTGATCCGATTGATGGCGGCCGCCCAGAGGTGCTGCCGGACGGCAGGATCGTCCCGGAGGATGCTTTCGAAGTCGGCGCGCGGGATGCGGACGAGTTCGGTAAAGCCCACCGACGTCACCGTCGTCTGCCACCCGTCGAGGCCGTCGATGAGGAGTTCGACCTCGCCCAGCGTCATCCCTTTGCGGAGGTACGTGACGGCCACTTCGCCGTCCCCCACCTTCTGCGAGACGCGCAGGAAGCCGGAGCGCACGAGGTAGAACGCATCGACCGCCGCGCCCTCCTCGGTCACCACGTCGCCGGGCGAGCACGAGATCAGCTCCACGCGGTTCGCCAGTTGCTCGACGAACCGGTCGTCGGTGCCTCGGAAGAGCGGCGTGGTCTTGAGTTGCTGCGAGAGCGTTCGCTCCCGGTACAGCTTGTCGACCCACTCCTTGAAATCGCTGGAGCGGAGCTTGAGCTTCTGCAGGGCGGGCAGCCGGATCTGGACGAGCGTGCAGTCCGTCGCGGTCCGCGCCGTCACCGACTGCGGCCACCCGTTGAGCGCCCCGATCTCGCCGAAGATGTCGCCGCGTCCGAGTTGGTGCTCCTCCCCGTGCGCGAGGTCGAAGTCCATCGAGGCGAGGTAGGTGATGTTCGCCCCGTCGCCCTTCTTCTTGCCTTTCGCCTCCTTCTTCTCTTTCGGCGGTTGGTAG
The DNA here is from genome assembly GCA_039944855.1 of Rhodothermales bacterium. NCBI lineage: Bacteria > Pseudomonadati > Rhodothermota > Rhodothermia > Rhodothermales > Rhodothermales bacterium. The sequence continues at coordinate 10,260 of JBDUXZ010000035.1, forward strand.
GGCTGGACGAAGGCGGTCTGCGCCGCCCCATCGCCCTGCGAGGGCTCACTCGCCACGGCCTCCACCAGCTTCGTATCGAAGATGGGCTGCGAAGCGGAAGTGGCGTGCTTGTCGAGGAAGAGGCTTACTGTACCCTCGACGATGTAGAACGCCACGTCAAGATAGCTGCCTTCCTCGAAGAGGATCGCCCCCTTCTCCCACTTAGCGATCGAGATGTCCGGCGAGAGCTGGTCGAGGAGTTGGTCGTCGTACGGCTTGAAGAGGTCGAACCGCTTGAGCTCGCTCGCGGAGGGTTTCGAGGAGAGGTGGAGGAGCCCGGCGTTCGCGCCGTACGCTGACCACCGGTCCTCGTACAAGCGCTGTTGCTGGAGGACGGTCGCCGAAGAGTCCGCTGCGTCTACACTCATATTACTGGCCCTGGCCTAGTCTTCGGTGAAGCGATTCGAGCCGTCGTTTGATGAGCAGCAGGATGTCCTCGGTCGAGGTGGTGTCGCTGACGGCCGTGCCCGACGAGGTCGCCACGCCCGACCCACCGGCCGGCGGCGGCTCGAAGCCCTGGACGGGGCGGGGACGAGGCGGCTGCGGCCGGCTCACGCTGCTCCCCGACGACGAGGATGCCGAGCCACTCGATGCCCTGCGTGGCCGCGACGACGTGGTGGTGACCGGCGGGAGGTCGGCCCGCGCGACGGTCGGGACCGGCCGCGACCCGATGGCAGAGGCGTAAGCGGAGTTGAGCGCACTCGCGCTCAAGGTGGGCCCTTCCCAGTGCTTGATCGCGTCGTTGCGGCTGGCGAGTTGGAACGAGCTGCCGTCGGAGTGGCCAGCGGAGAGCAGCCGCTCGTCGGTGATGTGGTGGCAGCGGGCGCAGTTGTTCGCACGGGCCGCCGCCTGTTCGAGCTGGACCATGCCCTTTGAAGCGGAGCCGGCGTACTTATCGCGCGGGTGCGAGCTGAGGTACTCGCTCGCGGGTCCGTGGCAGCTCTGGCAGCTCACGCCGTCGAACACCTCTTCAGACTCCTGGCCCGTCTCGACGCTGCCGTGGCAGCTCATACATAGCTGATTGCCCTGCTTCATCTGCGACGTGCTCAGCCCGTAGTTCTGCGCGATCTGCACCGCGCGCGGGCTGGCGTTGAGAAGCGGCTCGGCCGACGCGCTGTGCTTGTCGCCCCGGTGCCAGCTGAGTTGGCCCCCGTGGCACCCGCAGTTCTGCAGCGGCGCCAGCGTGGACTGGCGGAATGTGGGGAACCACGACGGCTGCTGCCGCCTCTCCCCCACCACGCTTGCCACGACCACGTTCGCCGGGGGCGGCGCCGGCTGCCGTGTCGGCCGCACCTCCGGAGTTCCGGCTACGGGCTCGTCAGCCGCCTCGGCATCAGGCGTCGGCGCAGGAGGCGTGGGGCGCTCGTCGGCCGGTGGCGGAGGCGGCGGGTCGATGACCTCCACGTCCGGAACCGGGCGCGAGCTGATCGCCGCCGTGTATGCGTCGTTGAGACTGGCGGTGCTGATCGTCGGCTCGGCCCAGTGCTGGATTCGACCGTTGCGCTCGCCGAGGCGGAACGACGCGCCGGTCGAGTGGCCGGCGGCGAGGAGCCGCTCGTCGGTGATGTGGTGGCAGCGGGCGCAGTTGGTGGCGCGGACGCTGGCGTCTTCGAGCCGGACCATGCCGTGCTCGGCGCCCTGCTCGTAGCCGCCCGACTGGTGCTGGAACTGGTACTCGCCGGCCGGGCCGTGGCAGTTCTGGCAGTCCACGCCCGCGTCCACCTCGAACGCCTCATCACCGGTGACGATCGTGCCGTGGCAGTTCATGCAGAGCTGGTTGCCCTGTTTCATCTGCGTCGGGCTCAGCCCGTAGGCACTCGCGATCTGTACGGCCCGCACGCTCTCGGTCAGGAGCGGGTCAGCCGCCTGGCTGTGCTTGTCATTGGCGTGCCACGCAAGCTTGTCGATCCCACTCACCGTGTCACCCGACCCGTGGCAGCTACAGCCGCCGGGAGCGACCGTGGCTTCGTTCAGCGTGGGGAACCACGCCGGACGCGTCCGGCGCTCGTAGTCGTTGCCTTCGACCTCGGCCACCACCACCTCGGCTTCGGCCTCGGCCGGGGCCGCCCGCTCGCCTCGGACGAGCGGATCGAGGGCGGCGAAAGCACTGCCGTCGTGCTCGCGGACGAACGCCTGTCCCTGCTCGCTGATGCGGTCGGCGGCGGCGAGGAGCGCGCGCTCGTTGTTCGGGACGATGCGAAGGTCCTTGCCAATGCTGACGATCTGCGCGATCTCCGGGATCGAAACGACGCGGAGGATCTCGTCGAGGTCGCGGCGGGCCTTCTTCACGAGGCTCTCCATCCCCTTCGCGTAGTTGCCCTCGGTCGTCGCCTGCGCCGCGCCGCGGATGCTGTACTCGTAGCTCAGCGCCTTCCCGACGACGTACATCAGCCGCTTCCGCTCGGGCGAGATCGGGCGGTTCGCCTCACTCCCCCCCCATTGCGCCGCGACGAAGTTGTGCCGGATCAGGTCGACGCGCGCGATCAGGTCGAAGTCGGCCCGCCCGACGAGGTGGCCGCCCGTGTTGACCAGCTTCTCCTCGGGGACCGTGTGGCACTCGAAGCAGTTGGCCGTCACGGCGTAGAGGTTCGACGAGGGCCGGAGCATCCCATTCGTGATGGCCTGGTTGACCCGCATCGCCTTGTGCTCCTCGGACTCGGTCTCGCGTGTCGCTCCGCCATAATCCTGGTGGATGTTGACCCAGTCGCGCGCGGCTCCATGGCAGGACTCGCACGAGACGCCGGCGACGGCCTGCACCTTGTCGCGCTTGATGTTCGCCGTGTAGTGGCACTTCAGGCAGAGGCTCTCGCGCTTGGACTGGCTGAGATCCATGTTGTCGAGGATCGCCTGAGCCCGGTCCGTGCGATGGAGGTTGTCGAAGCCCGTCGCGTGCTTCGTCTCCCGCCACGTCTCGAACTCGAGGTTGTGACACTCCCCGCACGGGATGCGCGGGTCCTTGTCGTCGATGACGATCTTCTCCGGGTCGATCCGGAGGTACGGCGAATCCGAGAGGTTCGTCTCGTCCTGAAAGAAGGCCGTGATCGGCAGGACGAGCCCTAAGCCGAGGAGGCTGCCCAGGAACAGGAGCGGCCAGGATTGCACGTAGGATGGGGAGTACCAGGGTCTCAAACGATCTCCGCAGTACGGTGCTTGAGGGTGTTAGAGTTGGATGGCGAGTTCAACGCGCGTGCCGAAGTTAGGCTGGCTCGCGTTAAGATCATAGGCCCCAAAGCCATCAAGTATGATGGTCCCGCGCCGGCCTACGGCGAACGAGTAGCGAACGGCGCCCGCTGCGATGTCCTGCGTGAAGATGTCGGGCCCGCTGCCGTACGTGTATCGGCCGCCTGCTTCGAGGATCAACTGCTGCCGACGCGCCGTGCCGAAGAACATCTGGTAGCCGATGCCGCCGCCGACCGACTCGTCGGCCTGGTTGCCGAGCGCGGCGCCGTAGCGGCCGAGGCCGACGGCGGCGAAGAGCAATCCGGTCTGGCCGAGGGGCCCGCCGGCACCGGGACCGCGCGCCGCTGAGCGAAACTGGCCGATCCCGCCGAAGAGGTTTACGTAGACCCAGTTGTGGGTGTGGTGCGGGGTGAAGCCGAACTGGTTGTGGATGACCACGCCCGCTTGGTTAAACACGGTCTCTTTCCCGACGGGATACGAGCCTACGATGCGGAAAGTGTTATTGTACTCCCCGATCCGCTGCGTCGACCCGATCCCGGCGTACACCCCGTCGCCGGTCGAGTCATCGGCCAAGACGTACATCGCGTCGATCTCGATCGTCCGCTTGCGGGTGTCGGTCTCGGTGAACAGGCCGAAGAGAAGGGCCGAGTCGTCCATACAGTTCCCAAACGCGGCAGCACCCGCCGCGAATAGCTCGTCGCAGTCGCCGAACCCACCGCCGAGACTCGAGTGGCGGTTGACGTCGCCCCAGCCGAAGACCGCGGCGGCGCGGGTGTTGATGAGCCCGCCCATCCGCATGTTGGCTCGCGTCAGCCCGACCATGTCGAGGGCGTCCTCGTTGATGAGGAGGCCGTCCTGGAAGCTGAGTGGCTGCCGACCAACGGAGAGATAGTAGTCGAGGGGGCTGCTGTCATCCCAGTCGATTTTGGGGAAGATCTCGGCGATGTCGCCCTCGAAGAAGAGGGTGTTGATGCGGAAGTTCAGCTCTTCCTGGAAGTCGTCCGGCTCCTCCCCGTTCACGAGGACCGGAGCCCCGCCGACCTCATTGACAAGGGTGAAACTCGTGAAGCGGCCCTCCTGATTGAGCGGTGAGACCCCCGCGACGATCCGCTCAGTCGGCGTCAGGTAGAGGTTGCCAAAGAGGTCGAACCGGGCTACGGCCTCGGCTACCTGCCGATCTGCGACCCCATTTTCGATCCCCTGAGTGGCGGTGCGAATGGTGCCGAAGAGCATGAAGGCCGGCGTCCACACCGCGCCCGTCGGAAGCGTGAAGCCCTGGTTGATGTTGCCGGTGCCGAGGAACTTCGGTCCGAGTTCGAGGAGGGGCCGGGGCCGGTCAGGGATGTCAGCGAGCGGAATCGGCTCGTCCGAGAAGCGGCTGTTGCTGTCGCCGTGCCCGTCGCCGTGATCGTCCTCACCGTACTGTGCCCACGCCGGGCCCACGACGAGTAAGGATGCCAGAAATACCCACCCGAATCGAATGCCTTTGTTCATAGATCTACGCTCCTTACTCCGAATCGTTGATTAACCTGGTTCTGCCTCGACTCAGTTCGATACCGCGTCGTTGCCCCGTGAGGTGATCGTCGGCCCCGGAAGCCGCTGCTCGGACCACGTCGCCGACGGGCGTAGCTCCACGTCGCGGTCGTACAGCGTCAGCGCCCCTTCGACGATCCGATCCGCGACCGTCCTCGGCGACATGAAGTAGTCGAACCCCACGTGCTGGATCTCGTCGATGAGGTTGACCGGGACCATCTGCGCGATCAGCTTTACGTTGGCCTTGTAGGGAGGCCGGCTCCCGGCGAGCTCAGAGCGGCTCACCACGTACTCCGGCCATTCGCTGTGATTGGGGGGCAGTGTTTGTCGGTGCTTCCGCACGTTCGTAGGCCGGCCCAGCAGCACCGTCGAGCTCGTCGAGGGCCGCAGGAAGGGGAGCGGGCTCGGGGAGTAGTTGACGGCCAGCACCTGCTCGCGATCGCCGCCCCGGATCATCTTCGTGACGAACTTCGACTGCAGGTTGAAGAGGTACTTGTCGAGCGGGAGTTCGCCGTTGTGGACGTAGATCGAGTGGAGGTCGCGGACGTCCCCGTTGGGGTCGCGGTCGCCGGACTGGAAGACTACGCGGTCGTCGGCGTCGGTGACGGTAACCTGGAGGAAGACGAGCCGCTCGGCGTCGAAGCCGGTGGGGACGTTGTGTCCGTCAGTGCCGTTGCGAAACTCGACGTTGAAGGCGATCCCATCCGGCCCGGCCCGATCCACCTCCACATCACCCAGGACGTAGCCAGCGCGGAGCACGGCGTAGCGTTCCACGTTGATCTCGGCGAGCGCGGCGAAGTTCTCTTCCAGGACTTCGCGCGCGTCGTAGCGGTCGTCCGCCGTGGACCAGCGGGGCGGGAATTCATAGCCCTCTGGCACGTTGTCCTCGAACTCGTCTGTCCCCCACCCGGCCGCTACGTCGAAGGTGAGCCACTCGCGCATGGTCGCGAGGTCGTTCGCCCGCACGTTCTGCGGGAACAGGCCCGGGTGTATGATGGAGTGGTCCGGGCCGGCGAAGCGGTGGTTGGTCCGCTTGTCAATGGCCGTAGGCTTGCCACCGACAATCGCCGCCGGCCCCTGGTCGTAGCCTTTGTCCTCGCCGGGCACGCTGCCCATGTGACAGTCCTGGCACGAAACGCCGCGCTTCGAGGCCGGCGTGGCTTTGTATTCACTGAAGGCCTCCTCGAGCCGGAACCCGTTGACGAGGTTCACGTCGTGGCACGCCCCACAGAACGAGGACTCCCCGATCTGCTCGAACTGGATGGCTCCCGTGTGGATGGCCCGGCCGGAGGCACCGCGCTGCGTGTTCACGTTGAAGTCCGGATCGCCGATCACCCGGTCGAGTTCCGCCTCGCCGTCGGGTCCAAAGACCGGATCGAAGATGTCACCCTCGACAATCGCGAAGCGCCCGCTGATCTTGCTGTAGGCGTTCTTGACGCGGTGGCAGACGATGCAGGTGATGCCCTCGCGCGAGGTCGGATTCCGGTCCATGTTCGACATGAACACGTCCTCACCGAGGTTCATGCCCACCTGCGTGTGGCAGCGGATGCAGAAGTCACCGTTCGTCCCGTTCGTGAGTTTCACGATCGTCCCGTGCATCGCGTTGAAGACGGGGCTGAGCTGGGCGTAGGCGTGCGACGAGACGGACCACTCGCGGTACTGGTCTGGGTGGCAGGTCTGGCATGCGTTCGCCGACGGGAAGCGCTCTTCGAGCAGGAGCACGTTGTGCGCGGAGTCCGCGATCTGCTGCACGAGCGCCCGGCCCCGGATTGATCCCGACTCGGCGTCCAACCACGCCCGCAGCAAGCTCGACGGCATCGGCTCGTCGTCGTCCCCTCCTCGAAGGAGACGCGTCTCGACGCCCGAGGCAGTAGCACGCGCCGGGACGACGTCTGACACGAGGAGCGCCTGGACTTCGCCGGACCCCGCCGTGTTGGACACGAGCTCAACAGGCTGTGGCGCGACGAAAGCCCAGAGGAGGACTAAGGCCGGGATGCCAGCGAGGAGGAGCAAGGAGGAGGCGGAGAGCCATCGGCTCAGGCTATCGAACGTTCGTTTCATTGGAGCAAGCGTGGGTGCTGAAAACTGTGCGTCACGGAGCTACGGGATCGGCTAAAACAGAGGTTATTGAAGCCACCTCCAATCTGTTGTCTTTCCGCCGTTAACGCTTGGGAAGCCACAGGCAAATATGTGGTAAAAGAGTGGACTTTTCAACTTCTTTGCAAAATTAAGTAGGAACAAAAGGCAATAACGCTGCCTCCTCCCTTTAGGTAAACGCAAACAAAGCGCTCTGGGGATCGAGCCTACGCCACCCAATCATACCTAACCCCCACAAACCTCCCATCCGGCGAAGAAAGACAGACAAAATCCACTCCACCGCGTCCCAGCCCACTTTTCAATAGCACTTCGCCACCCGGCGGGGTGCTATTGTCGTAGATGACGGGTAGACTCCGATCGCCCCGACTCCTTTTCCACCGGCACGACTCCCGGTGAACACGGCGACCTCTTCCTTGCCCGCCCTCCTTTCCGACCCGATGACGATTACGCTCCCCGACGGCTCCGCCCGCGACCTCCCCGTGGACGCCTCCGGCTTCGACCTCGCCCAGTCCATCTCGTCCGGCCTCGCCCGCGCCGCCCTCGCCGTGAAGGTGGACGGCGAGGTGCGCGACCTCCACCGTCCCCTCCCCGACGGCGCGACGGTCTCCATCCTCACGTGGGACGATCCCGAAGGCAAAGCCGCATTCTGGCATTCCTCTGCCCACCTCCTCGCCGAAGCGCTCGAAGCGCTTTACCCCGGCGTGCAGTTCGGCATCGGTCCGGCGATCGAGAACGGGTTCTATTACGACGTGGACCTCAGCGGCACCGATCACCCGACGCTCTCCTCTGCCGACCTGGAGCAGATCGAGGCGAAGATGAAGGAGCTCGCGAAGCAGGACAACCGCTACGAGCGCCGCGACGTCTCGAAAGCTGAAGCGCTCGACTACTTCACCGAGAAGGGCGATGGCTACAAGCTCGAACTCATCGAGGAGTTGGAGGACGGGACGATCACGTTCTACCAGCAGGGCGGCTTCGTCGACCTCTGCCGCGGACCGCACATCCCGAGCACGAAGCCGATCAAGTACCCCAAACTGCTCAACATCGCCGGGGCGTACTGGCGCGGCGACGAGTCGCGCCCGCAGCTCACGCGCATTTACGGCGTGAGCTTCCCGAAGCTCTCGATGCTCGAAGAACACCTCGAACGACTGGAGCTGGCGAAGCAGCGCGACCACCGCAAGCTGGGGCGCGAACTCGGCCTGTTCATGTTCTCGAACAAGGTCGGCCCCGGCCTGCCGATGTGGCTGCCGAAGGGGACGACGCTGCGCGAGACGCTCGTGGACTTCCTCAAAGAGGAGCAGCTCCGGCGCGGCTACCAGCCCGTCATCACCCCGCACATCGGGCGGCTGGAACTCTACAAGACGAGCGGGCACTACCCGTACTACGCCGAGAGCCAGTTCCCCCCGATGTTCGAGGATCGCGCCGAGGCCCGACCCCAGGACGCGAATGCTCTCGTCGCCGACGACGGGCGTGAGGGCTACCTCCTCAAGCCGATGAACTGCCCGCACCACACGCAGATCTACGACCACGTCCCCCACTCGTACCGCGACCTCCCCGTCCGCCTCGCCGAGTTCGGGCAGGTCTACCGCTTCGAGCAGTCCGGCGAGCTCGGCGGGCTGACGCGCGTGCGCGGCTTCACCGTCGACGACGCCCACATCTTCTGCACGCCCGAGCAGGTGAAGGCCGAGCTGAAGGACGTGATCGAGCTCACGCTGAAGGTGTTCAACGCGCTCGACTTCCACGACTACAAAGCGCAGGTCTCGCTCCGCGACCCGGCCAACACCGAGAAGTACATCGGCGGCGACGAGCTCTGGGACAGCGCCGAGCAGTCGATCCGCGAGGCCGCCGCCGAGATGGGGCTCGACACCGTCGAGGAGATCGGCGAGGCCGCGTTCTACGGGCCGAAGCTCGACTTCATGGTGAAGGACGCGCTGGGGCGAGAGTGGCAGCTCGGCACGGTGCAGGTGGACTACAACCTCCCCGAGCGCTTCGACCTGACGTACACCGACGCCGACGACGCGAAGCGCCGTCCGGTGATGATCCACCGCGCCCCGTTCGGCAGCCTGGAGCGGTTCATCGGCGTTCTCATCGAGCACTGCGGCGGCAACTTCCCGACGTGGCTCGCGCCCGTGCAAGTCGCCGTCCTCCCCATCTCGGACGAGTACAACGGCTACGCCCGCGACGTCGCCGCGACGCTCCGCTCCGCCGATCTCCGCGTGGAGGTCGACGACCGGAGCGAGAAGGTCGGGCGGAAGATCCGCGACGCCGAGGTGCAGAAGACGCCGTACATGCTCATCGTCGGGGCGAAGGAGCGCGAGGCCAGGGCCGTCGGCGTCCGCCGCCACGGCGAAGGCGACCGCGGCGCCCTCCCGACCGCGGACTTCGTGGACTCCGTCCGCGCCGAGATCGCCGAGCAGCTCGGCCAGTAGGACCGGGCGAAGGGATGCCGGCGGCGGGGCGCCACGGGTTCGGCCGAACCCGTGGCGCCCCGCTGCGTTTCTGCCCCGAACCCACCTGCCCCTGCCCCCATGCCCGACGCCGCCCCGACCTCCACCTACGACCTCACCCCGCTCCGCGGCGAGGCGCGCGACCGCGCCGCCGACGCCGCCGGCCTCGACGCCGAGGAGCGCCGCATCCTCCTCGATCACGGCACCGAACGCCCCGGCTGCGGCCTCCTCCTCGACAACAAAGAAGACGGCCTCTACGCCTGTCGGCTGTGCGGCCTCCCGCTCTTCGAGAGCGGTTCGAAATTCGAGTCCGGCACCGGCTGGCCCAGCTTCTTCCAGCCCGTCCACCCCACCCACGTCCGCGCGATCCGCGATGTCTCGCACTTCATGGTCCGCACCGAGACGCGCTGCGCACGGTGCGACGGCCACCTCGGCCACGTCTTCCCCGACGGCCCCCCGCCGACCGGGAATCGCTACTGCATGAACTCGGCCGCGCTGGAGTTTTTCCCCGAAGGCACCGAGCCCGAGCAGCGCACCGCCGACGCCCCCACCGGCTAGCCCGGCCGCACCGAGATCGCCGAGCCAATCGGGCAGAAACAACGTAGGGGCGCAGCATGCTGTGCCCCTACGCCTTGTACCGGGTATCAACGCCCACTTACGGCCGGTCCGTCGGCGAGAGCTTGCGGTGGCGGATGTCCACGCCTTCGATGAGGAAGACCACGGACTCCGCGATGTTCTTCGCGTGATCGGCCACGCGTTCGATCCCCTTGCTCATCGTCACGAGGTGGACGAGGGCCTCGGTATTGTCCGGGTTCTCTTTCGCGAGCTCGACGAGGGTGTCGATCGTCTCCTCGTGGAGCCGGTCGATCTCGAGGTCGTGCGCGATGACCTTGCGGGCGAGCACGCGGTCGCGCTTCACGAAGGCGTCCTGCACCTCGTGGAGGATGCGGCGGGCGGTGTCGGCCATCTCTGCGATTTTCGTCCGGTCCAGGAGGTCCGAGCAGCCCGAGACAAACGGGGTGTTCTTCGCGAGGTTCTTCGCGTGGTCGCCGATCCGTTCGAGGTCGGTGTTGACCTTAACGGCCGTGATGATGAGCCGGAGGTCGACGGCGACGGGCGTGTGGAGGGCGAGGATCCGCTCGCACTGGTGGTCGATCCGAAGCTCCAGCGCGTCCACCTCATCGTCGCGCTCGCGGACGCGCTGGGCGAGGTCGAGGTCGCACGTGCTCAGGGCGTTGATGGCGTCGGCGAGCTGCTCGTCGACGACGTTGGACATCTGGACGAGGAGGTCCCAGAGGAGCTGGAGTTCATCGTCCAGGGGGCGATGGGTCTTCATAAGTTCGGCGTAGCGCTTGCGTGTGGGAGGGAGAGATGCGCTCGGGCGGGGCCGGTCCACAGGGTACACCGCGTGAGGGGAAAAGTGTCCAACTGCCGCCGGCCTATCCGAATAAATCAGCCGGAGCCGGCTCAGCCGAAGCGCCCGGTGATGTAGTCCTCGGTCCGCTGGTTGTGGGGGCGCGTGAAGAGCTCGTCGGTCCGGTTGGCCTCGATCAGCTCGCCCATGTAGAAGAACGCCGTCTCATCGCTCACGCGCGACGCCTGCTGCATGTTGTGCGTGACGATGATGATGGTGTAGTCCTTCTTCAGCTCGCGGATCGTCTCTTCGAGCTTCGCCGTGGCAATCGGGTCGAGCGCGCTCGCGGGCTCGTCCATCAGCACGACCTCGGGCTTGACGGCGAGCGTCCGTGCGATGCAGAGCCGCTGCTGCTGGCCGCCGGAGAGGCCGTAGGCCTGCTCGTCGAGCCGGTCCTTCACCTCGTCCCAGAGGGCGGCCTGGCGGAGGCTCTCCTCGACGCGCTGATCCATGTCGCCCTTGAACCCGTTGATCTTCGCGCCCCACGCCACATTCTGGTAGATCGTCTTGGGGAACGGATTCGGCTTCTGGAACACCATCCCGATCCGGCGGCGGACGACGACGGGGTCGGCGTCGTGGTAGATGTCCTGCCCGTCGATCGCCACGACGCCTTCGAGCCGGGTGTCGGGGATCAGCTCGTTCATCCGGTTGATGCAGCGGAGGAGTGTGCTCTTGCCGCAGCCGGAGGGGCCGATGAAGGCCGTCACCTCGTTCGTGGGGATGTCGAGCGAGATGCCCTTGAGCACCCTCTTCTCGCCGTACCAGAACTCGACGTCCTCGATCTTGATTTTCGGGTCCACGGTGGCCGTGCGGTCGGCGGACTTCGCGGCGCGCTGGACGGGGGCAGCGCCGTTCGCGGCGGGCTGCGCCTCCGCTTCCTCGCGGATCGTCTCGGGCGTGCTCGTCTTGTCAGGCATGAGGGGGGATTCGGTCATGGGATCGGGAAGCAGCGGCGCGGCTACTGCGCGCGGTAGCGCTCGAAGCGGTTGCGGAGGAGGATGGCGCTGAGGTTCATCACGAGGAGCAGCACCATCAGCACGATGATGCCCGCCGCGGCGAGCTCCTGAAACTCGGCCTGCGGGCGCGAGGTCCAGTTAAAAATCTGGATGGGCAGCACGGTGAACGAGTCCATCACGGACTCCGGCAGGAACGCCACGAACGTGAGGGCGCCGATCATGATGAGCGGGGCCGTCTCGCCGATCGCGCGGCTGAGCGAGAGGATGACGCCCGTCAGGATGCCCGGCGCGGCGATCGGCAGGAGGTGGCTCCAGATCACCTGCCACCGCGTGGCGCCGAGGGCGTAGGCGCTCTCGCGGACGCCCTGCGGCACGGCCCGCAGCGCCTCCTGCGTCCCGATGATCACGACGGGCAGGATCAGCAGCGCCATCGTCATCGACCCCGCCATCAGGCTCCGGCCGAGCGCGAGGAAGCGCACGAAGAGCGCGAGCCCGAGGATCCCGTAGAGCACCGACGGCACGCCCGCGAGGTTGGCGATGTTGATCTGCACGAAGCGGAAGAACCAGTGCCGCGGCGCGTACTCCTCCAAGTACACCGCGCTCGCGATCCCGATCGGCACCGAGAGCAGCGCCGTCAGCCCGATCATCCACAGCGAGCCGACGAGCGCCGACTTCACGCCCGCCTCCGCCGGGAAGCGCGACGGGTAGTTCGTGAGAAACGACCCGCTCAGCCACGGCCACCCCGTCACGACGATATCGACGAGGAGTGTCACGAGCACGACGATGCCGAAGAGCGTCGCCGCGAAGAGCAGCGATGACACGACGAGCCCCGTCCGGCGCCGCGCGCCGACGCGCTCGTTGAACTCCAGTTCCGGCTGTGTCAGCGTAGCCATCAGTAGCGCTCCTGGTATTTCCGGATGACCGCGTTCGCGGCGAGGTTCATCGCGAACGTGATGAGGAAGAGGACGAGCCCGACGGCGAAGATGCTCTTATAGACGATGCTCCCCTGCGCCGTGTCGCCGAGCGAGACCTGCACGATGAACGCCGTCATCGTCTGGATCGAGTCGACGGGGTTGAGCGTGAGGCGGGGCGTCGCGCCGGCGGCGAGCGTTACGATCATCGTCTCCCCGATCGCGCGGCTGACGGCGAGGATGAACGAGGCGATGATGCCGCTGACGGCGCCGGGCACCATCACCCGCGTCACGACCTCCACCTTCGTCGCGCCGAGGGCGTAGGCCCCGTCGGCGAGCGAGCGCGGGACGGCGCGGAGGGCGTCCTCGCTCAGCGACGCCACCATCGGGATGATCATCACGCCGACGACGAGCCCGGCCGAGAGCGCGTTGTACACGCTGAGCCCCGGCACGAAGGTCTGCAAGAGCGGCGTCACGAACGTGAGCGCGAAGTAGCCGTAGACGACGGTCGGCACGCCGGCGAGCAGTTCGAGGCTCGGCTTGAGCCACTTCCGCACGGCGTCGGGCGCGTACTCCGCGATGTAGACCGCGCTCGCGAGCCCGACCGGGAGGGCGAGGAGCGCCGCGATGACGGTCACGAGGAGCGTCCCCGAGAGGAGGGGCCAGATGCCGAAGTTTTTGTCGACGAACTGCGGCGTCCACTCCGTGTCCGTGAAGAACTCCACGAACGACACCTCGGCGAAGAACCCGATCGACTCCCACACGAGGACGCCTGCGATCCCGAGCGTGGTGAACACGCTGATGAGCGCGCAGAACCCGAGCACGTACTCAATGGCGCGCTCCTTCGGGCTGCGGAAGAGGTTCGCCTTCAGCCCGACCGGCGGTGTCGCGTCGGGCCGGGCTGGGTCGAGGCCGGCGAGGGGATTCTGTTGCTGAGCAGGGTCCATCGGTCGGGAGTGCGGGAGTGTGGGGATATGGGAGTGATTGGGGTTCAGGCTTGAGAGACTCTCACACGTCCATACCCCACAAACTCCCACACGCTCTTTCACATCGCGGTCGTGTCGGCCATCGTCGTGTCGGCGGGCATCGCGTCGTCCATCGGCATCGCATCGCCCTGCTCACGGCGGAGGAGCTCTTCGAGCGTGATCCCGACGGGCGCGCCGTTCTCGAAGAGGGTCCCCGTCGTGCCCGTGCGGAAGCGCTCGAGCGCGAGTTCGTACGCTGCGTCGGTGAGCGGGACGTAGCCGACTTCGCGGACGAGTTCGGGCGCGTTCTCGAGGTAGAACTCGACGAAGGCGTTGATGGCCGGGTCGTTCGCACGGGCGGCGTTGACGTAGATGAACTCGGGGCGGGCGAGCGGCTGGTACGTCCCGTTGCCGACGGTCTCGAGCGTGGGCTGGACGCAGCCCTCACCGTTCGACGGATCGCCGTCGTCGAGGCCGAGGAGCTTGAGGCGGCTGGCGTTCTCCTCGTAGTAGGCGAGGCCGAAGAAGCCGAGGGCCTTGGCGTCGCCGGCGATGCCTTGGACGAGCACGTTGTCGTCCTCGCTCGCGGTGAAGTCGGAGCGGCTGGCCCCGCTCTCGCCGCCGACGGCCTCGGTGAAGTAGTCGTACGTCCCGCTGTCGGTGCCGGGCCCGTAGAGCGCGATCTCCTGGTCGGGGAAGCCCGCGCGGACCTCGCTCCAGTTGTCGATCTCGGAGCCGGGCGCCCAGATCCGCCGGAGCTCGTCGATGGTCAGGCAGTCCACCCAGTCGTTGCCGGGGTTCGTGACGACGGCGATGCCGTCATACGCCACGGGGAGCTCGATGAACTCGATACCGGCCGCGCGGGCCTCTTCGAGCTCGGAGGGCTTGATCGGACGCGAGGCGTCGTTGATGTCGGTCTCGTCGCGGATAAACTTCGCGAAGCCGCCGCCGGTGCCGCTCACGCCGACCGTGACGCGGACGCGGGGCTCGGTCTGCATGAACTCCTCGGCCACGGCCTCGGTGATGGGGAAGACCGTGCTGGAGCCGTCGACGCGGACGGCGCCGGAGAGCGCGTCGCCGTCGGCGCCTTCGCGGGGCTCGCTGCCGCAGCCGGCCAGCAGGCCGAGCGCGACGGCGCACGTGAAGACCAGAGAGGGAAAGCGGGAGGAACGGGTCATGGGAGGAGTCGGAAAGGTGGGAGAGACGGGCACCGCGGGCGGCGCGGAGGAGCTAGAAATCGAAGCGGAGGGTGAAGCGGCCCTGCACGTCGGCCGTGTCGACGTCGTCGTCTTTGACGAGGAGCACGTTGGGCATCATGCGGACGCCTTCGTGGGGGCGGAATACCACGGCTGCGAGGCCGAGCGTCGTGTTCGCCGTGCCGATGCGCGGCAGGCCGCCCTCGGGCTCGACGAGCCCCTCGCGCTGGACGAGATCGACGCGCCCGACGACGCCCCACTCCGGCGTGAACCAGACGTCGCCGAAGAGGCTGCCGCCGAACGATACGGCGTCGTCGACACGCTCGAACGTGGCGAGCTCGTAGAAGCCCTCCGCGCCGATCCGCCACCCGTCGGTGAGGTAGCCGGCCACGGCCGAGAAGACGAGCTGGTTCTCGCGCGGCCCGTCGTACGCTGCCCAGTTGCTCGCGACCGCGGCGATGATGTTCTCGGTCGGGTAGAATTCGAGCTGGCCGTAGACGCGCTTGTACTCGTCGTCCTCGGGGAACACGGTGCTGTTGTTGCCGACCATGACGCCGTACCGGACCTTGTCGGAGCCGAGCGGGCCGTTCGCGCGGACGCCGAAGTCGCGGGACGAGACCACCCTGTTGAGGTCCAGGATCGTCTTTTCGAGGCCGCGGTAGACCCAGACTTCCTCGGCCACCTGGAACGCGGGCGGCGGCGTGACACCCATCCGCAGGGAATGCCCGCCACCGACCTTCCAGTTGAGGAAGAGGTCTTTGACGTAGGGCTGAGGCCCCTTCGGCCCGAAGGTGCCGGCCTCCGCGTCGAGCCGGGCGCGGGCGCTGAACGCGTCCGAGATCTTGGCATCGGTGGTGACGCGGAAGCGGCGGTAGGTGAACCCGTTCAGACCCTCCTCCTCCTCGTCGGGCGAGGCGATCTGGTAGTAGTAGTCGATGAAGGCCTGCCCGCTGATGCGGATCTCCGTCTGCGCGTGCGCAGGGCGGACCGATCCGAGGAGCGCACACCCGAGGAGGGCGCACGCCGCGAGCCCGGCCAGGCGCGTGCGCCCGATCGTTGCATTCGTCATACGTGGGAGAGTTTGGCGACCTGGTTGTGGGAGGGAGAAGTCGGACGGCCAATACTGCCCGGCCTCACCAGGGTGGCCGTGCGGATACGACACACGACCAACGTGCACAAACTAGGAGGCCGCGCTGAGGTGCATGTTACCGGTACGTTAAGCCTCCGTCGTCCCACCCCTCCCTACGCCCTCCAAACAGCCCTTCACGCCGATTCCACGACGGGACGAAAGAGGCTCACGACGGTCTGCCCGTACGCCCGGCTCATCTCCAGCGCCGGGTGCGCATCGAAGCCGACGTTGTCTCCGTGCTCGAGGACGAGGAGGCCTTCGGCGGCGACGTGCGGGAGGATGAGGTCCGGCAAACGCTCCAGCGCGTCGAGGTCGTACGGCGGGTCGGCGAGGACGAGGTCGTACCGCATGGCAGGCTCCACCGCCAGGAAGCGGAGGGCGTCGGCGCGGTGGAGCGAGCAGCGCGCGGCGACGCCGAGCGCGTCGGCGTTCTGCCGGATCGTGCCGAGCGCCGCGCCGCCCTGCTCGACGAACGTGGCCGAGGCCGCGCCCCGGCTCAGGGCTTCAAGCCCCAGCGCCCCGCTCCCGGCGAAGAGGTCGAGCACGCGGACATCGTGCAGCGCGACCCGGCTCTGGAGGAGGTTGAAGATGGCCTCGCGCGTGCGGTCCGTCGTCGGCCGCGTCGGACCTTTCGGCGCGCGGAGCCGGTGCCCCCGAAACGTCCCGCCGATGATGCGCATGAGGGGAGCAGGATGGGGTGAGAGGCTGGGTGCGTGGGAGAGACGGGGCCCGGAGTGGCTTCGACGCTGCGGCCGGCGACGCCCTCAATCTCCCGAACCCCCGCAGTTCTACACGCGCCCTGTGCTACCGCAGCAGGGAGCCGATGACGGGGGCGTAGGCGGCGAGCGCGAACGGGTCCGACCCGCCGTGGGCCTGGCGGAACACGGCGAGCGGGTTCAGCGCCTGCGCTTCGATACCGAGCAGGTCCTCGACGCCCGAGAGCGTCGCGGGGTCCGCGTCGTCGCCGTAGAGAAAGAGGTGCTGGACGTCGTCGGGCGCGACGCCGAGCCGGTCGAGCAGCACCGCCCCGAAGTAGGCGCCGTCTTCGAGCGCCCCGGCCTCGGCGTGGTGGCCGAAGTGCCACGTCTCGCCCCGGCACAGGGCGTACTCCGTCCGGTCACCGTAGACGCCGAGCGCGAGCGCGAACGCCGGCTCTGCTTCGGTGTGATTCCGCAGGAAGTGCCCCACGACGGCCGCCGCGGCGCCCGTCGAATCGACGAACTCGTGCGCGCGTGCGCCTTCCTCCGAGGCCGCGCTGAAGTCCCGCGCCACGTGCTCGACGCGGGCATGGACGGCATCGGGAAGCCGGAGGACGTGGTGCCAGTGCGTCTCCCGCCCGTCGGGCAGCGCCTCGATCCGCACCGGCGTCGCCTTCACGCGGACGGGCCGCGCGACGCTCGCATCGGAAAGCATCGCGGCCTCCTGCCGGAGCTGCTCGAACCGCTCCGACGGCGGCATCCCCGCCGGGAGCGGCGAGAAGAACGACGTGCAGTTCCACGGGTGGACGACGGCGCGGAGCACCTCAGCCTCCGACCCGTCGAAGATCTCGCGGACGGCCGTCGTCACCGTGTCGAGGTGCATCGGCCCGACGAGGCTGAGGAGCGCTTCGGCGACGTCGAAGTCGAAGTCGCACGCGCCGAGGCGGACGAGCCGGCGCGGCGGCGCTCCGCCGTTGGGGCCGCGCGGGCCGACTTCGATCTCGGCGTAGCGCATGACCCCGCCGTAGAGCTCGATGCCGGCGCGGAAAGTCGGTCGGTCCATGCCCCCTCGGTCGTTGCGCCCTACTCCCAACTCGCGGCGTTGAGCATGCCCGCCGCGCGCGTCGGGTCGTCGGTGCCGATGAAGTCGCTCGAGGCGGGGTCTTGGAGGAGGTAGACCGCGACGCCCGTGCTGTCGTCGCGGGCGACGGTGAGGTCGAAGCGCTCCCCGCTGCGCGGCGAGAACGGGAGGGAGTCGGCGATGAACGACTCGCCCTCGGCGAACTCGAAGATGCTGTCGCGCTTCGCGACGAAGAGCGAGTCCGTCTTGATGATGGTCACGACGGAGTCGAGCGTGGTCGGGAAGCGGCCGTACTCCCGCTCGTAGCTCCGCATCGCGTCGCGGATGTACCCCATCCGCTCGCGGGTAACCTCGGTGAGCTCCTGCTCGCGCTCGAAGATCTCCTGCGGTCCCCGGATGCTGCGGTAGAGCAGGTAGCCGAGCACGACGATCACGATCGCGAGAACGATCTGAAGGACGGTGCGGACCGTGTCATTCGCCAGAATTGCCATTGCGCGAGGAGCCCTTGTTGGGTGTGGGTGAACCCCGAAGCGGGGAGGAAAGGAGCGGTCCGGGTGGGTAGGGTATCGCAGGAGCGCCGGCGCAAAATACTCGGCGGCTTTCGCAAAAAGCAACCGGACGCCGCCGAACGCCAGAGCGTCTTCCGGCACGCCTACCCGTGAAGACACGCCCCGCCGTCGCAGGTTGCCCCCGAGCCGGGATTTGCCGCTCGTATCTTGCCCCACCGCGCCGAACTCGCCGCGCGCCGCACTATACATTCACACGATCCGGCCCGATGCACGCCGCCAAAACAGCGCTGAGCGTCAACCTGAATAAGGTGGCGCTCCTCCGCAACGCCCGCGACCTCGACGTGCCGAGCGTGGAGCGCGCCGCCCGCACCTGCCTCGACGCGGGCGCCGACGGGCTGACGGTGCACCCGCGTCCGGACCGCCGCCACATCCGTCCGTCCGATGTCGTCGCGTTGGCCGAACTCCTCGCGGACACCGACGCCGAGTTCAACATTGAGGGCAACCCGTTCGCCGGGGCAGAGAGCGGGTATCCGGGCTTCGTCGAACTCGTGGCTCGCGCGAGCGACGCCGGCGGTGTGGCGCAGTGCACGCTCGTTCCGGACGCGCCCGGCCAGCGGACCTCGGACCACGGGTGGGACCTCGGCCGCGACGGCGACCGCCTCCGCCCGCTCGTCGAGCGGCTCAAAGGCTACGGCTGCCGCATCAGCCTCTTCATGGACGCCGACGCCGACGCGATGGCCGCTGCCGCTGCCGTCGGAGCCGACCGCATCGAACTCTACACCGAGCCCTACGCCCAAGCCTTCGCGGACGGCGACGCCTCGGCCTCGCTCGCGCGGTTCGCCGCCGCCGCCGAGGCCGCCCACGCAGCCGGGCTCGGCGTCAACGCCGGGCACGACCTCAGCCTCGACAACCTCGGCCCGTTCGTCGCCGCCGTCCCGCACGTGCTCGAAGTGTCGATTGGCCACGCCCTCACGGCCGACGCCCTCTGGCTCGGGCTCGACGCCGCCGTTCGCGCGTACCAGCGCGTCCTCCGCGACGTCGCCGTCGCCGCCTGACCTCCCGCCTCTCCCCTCCCCCGCCATGTCCGACGAATCCCCCGCCCTCCCCGACGACCTCCCCGACGCCGAGCCCGACGCAGCCGAGCAGGCAACCGACGCGACGCCCGAGTTGCCCGACGCTGAGCCCGCGTTCGCCTTCGACCCGGCGACGCACCGGAGCGGCTACGTCGCGCTCGTCGGCCCGCCGAACGTGGGGAAGTCGACGCTGATGAACGCGCTCGTCGGGCAGAAGCTCTCCATCGTCACGGCCAAGCCGAGCACGACGCGCCACCGCGTCCTCGGCATCCTCTCCGGCGACGACTACCAGGTCGTGTTCCTCGACACGCCCGGGATCGTCCGCCCGCAGTACCGGCTCCACGACGCGATGATGCACGCCGTCGACTTCGCCGTCGCCGACGCCGACGTGCTGCTCTTTATGGTGGACGCCTCGCACCACGGCGTGCCCGACAAGGCGCTCGAAAAGATTGCCGAGCGGCCCGCGCTCCTGCTGCTGAACAAGATCGACCTCATCGCTCAGGAGGAGGCGCTCCCGCTCGTCGAGCGGTTCACCGCGCTGCGCGCCTTCGACGCCGTCATCCCGATCTCGGCCCAGAAGGGGTTCAACCTCGACACCCTCCTGGAGCAGATCCTGCAGCGGCTCCCGCAGGGCCCGCCGTACTACCCGAAAGACCAGCTCTCCGAGCACCCAGAGCGGTTCTTCGTCTCCGAGATCATCCGCGAGAAGATCTTCGATCTCTACCGCGAGGAGATCCCGTACTCGACGCAGGTGAACATCGTGACCTACGAGGAGCGGCCCGGCAACAAGGACTTCATCGACGCCGAGATCGTGGTCGAGCGCGACACGCAGAAGGGCATCATCATCGGGAAGGGCGGGAGCGGGCTGAAGCGGCTCGGGCAGACGGCGCGACGGGACATCGAGGCGTTCGTCGGCAAGCCGGTCTACCTCCAACTCCACGTCAAAGCGCGCGCCGACTGGCGCAACCGCGAGGGCTTCCTCCGCTCGTACGGCTACAACGTGTAGCGCTCATGCGAGCGTAAAACAGAGCCCTTCTGCGACGGCGGTCCGGTACGCCGCCGGCACGTCGCTCGCGGCGATCGTGTGGTGCTCCCACGCGCGGCGCTTGGGATAGGTCTTGCGGAGACGGTGGAAATATGCGCCCCGCTCTTCGGCCGGTTGGTCGAGGAAGGCGCGCATCCGGGCGTCGTCGGCGCGGAGGTCATAGGCCTGCCGGGCGACCGCGTCGAGCCACGCCGTCTCCCCGAGGCCGGGGTCGGGAGGGCGAAGCGCGACCGGGCCATCGGCGGCGAGCACCACGTCGGCATCCCACGTCGGCGGCGCGCCGAGCCAGTCGGTGAGGGCATCGTAGAGCATCGCCGTGCCGCGCACTTTCCCGTCGAACGAGTAGCCCGCGATGTGCGGCGTGGCAATCTCGGTAGAACGGAGGAGCGCGTCGTCGGGCGTCGGCTCGTTCTCCCACACGTCGAGCACCGCTCCACCGATGGCGTCGGCTTCGAGCGCGTCGCGCAGCGCGGCGTTGTCTACGACGGCCCCGCGCGAGGCGTTGAAGAGGAACGCGCCCGACCGCATCGCGGCCAGCTCGTCCAGCCCGATGAGATGATGCGTCGAGTGCGGACCCAACCGCGTGAGCGGCGTGTGTAGCGTCACCACGTCCGCCTCCGCGAGCACGGTGCGCATCGGCACGAAGTCGTGCGCCCGCCCCGCCGCCTCTGCCGCTTCGGCGAGGGGCGGGTCGCACCGGAGCACGCGGACGCCGAGGGCCGGCAGCCGGGCCGCGAGCCGCCCCCCGATGTGTCCACACCCGACGACGCCGACTGTCCTATCGCGCAGCGCGCTGTCGCTCTCGGTATACACCGCCAGCAACGCCGCGCACACATACTCCACGACCGACTGCGCGTTCGAGCCGGGGGCGTGCGCGAACGCGATTCCGCGCTCCTTCAGGTAGGCGTGATCGACGTGGTCGGTCCCGATCGTCGCGCTCCCGACGAAGCGGACCGGACTGCCGTGCAGCAAGGTTTCGTCGACGCGCGTGACGCTTCGCACGAGCAGCGCGTCCGCCTCGGTGACCGCCCGCGAATCGATCTGCTGGCCTGGGAGGAGGGTCACGCGGCCGATCCGCCCGAAGACCTCCTCGGCGTGCGGGATGTTAGCGTCGGCGATAATGCGAAAGGGCACGGGGAGATGGCGGATTGCAAGGGAAGGATGGGCCTGCTGAAGCTACGCCGAGCCCGTACACCCCGTAACTTTTGGCATCACAGAAGAGTACACCTCTCGGCTTAATCAAATATCAATCGGGGTTCTCTCGTTTTCACACACGGATCCGAGGGATGCACCCTACTTTGGGTACTGATACGGGGCGCGACCGTCTAAACGATGCGTTTAGCCCCGATTCCTTGAGCCAGTGCGCCTCCCATTTTTCGCCGCACGTTTTTTGGCAGGGTATTGGCTTTGAGTTGTTTTTAATCTTTAGTCCGTCGGCGGCGGTCCGCCCCCCACCTGCAGCAGGGGCCGCGAACGCTCGCCGTTCTCTCTGACCAACCTGAATCGCTACTATGGAGCCTTTCGCTAACAAGAAAGTGATCGGTGCCGCCGGCGTCGTCCTTTCCGTGTTGCTCCTCGCGCTCTCGTTCGTTTTCAACACCGTGGACCGGGATGTCCTGGCCGAGTCGATGCCCGCTGTAGATGCGGCCCCGCTCACCCAAGAGGTCTCCGTCCGAAGCGCGGAGTTCGCAAGCGAAGCCGTAAAAGACGACGTGCTGTGGCTGGCGCGCTGCATCTTCTCCGAGACGAAGCGGCCCGACGAGCAGGAGCTCGTCGCGTGGGTCGTCCGCAACCGCGTCGAGACCGGCTACCGGGGCCGCCGCAGCTACCGCGACGCCGTCCTCGACCCGTGGCAGTTCAGCGCCTTCAATAGCAACAGTCCGAAGCGGGGCTACTACTCCAACCTCGACTTCGACTCGAAGCCGAAGGGGTGGAAAACGGCTCTTTTCATCGCGTATGACGTGCTGCACGCCCCGGCTTACGAGCGCCCCTTCTCCAACAAGACGCGCCACTTCTACAGCGAGCGCTCGATGAAGGGCACGCTCAAGCCAGACTGGGCCGGCGGCAAGCGGCCCGTCTCTCTCGACCGCGAGATCGACCCCAGGCGGTTCCGATTCTACGCCGGCGTTTCCTAAAACGGATCGCCCCGTTCGTTAGCCCGATTTTCTTCGCAGGGCGCGCCTCCTCCGGCGCGCCCTGCGCTGTTTTACGGGGACCGATCGCATAGGGACCACGGGCGCGGCCGGGCGGTATCTTCCCCCCTCCCTCGCTTACTCCCCGCTCCCATGCCGCGCCGCTTACTCACGTTCCTGCTCGCCCTCGGCTTCGTCGCACTCACGGTCGTCCTCGTGGCCGGATGCCTCCGCACGACGGAACGGACCGGGGGGACCTCGGTCTCGGGCCCTGTGCCCAGCATAGAGCAGAGCGGGGAGCTCCCGCAGGCGGAGGGCCTCCGCATCGCCACCTTCAACACGGAGTTCCTGTTCGACGGGCTCGACAAGGAGGGGCAGGCTAGCTTCGCGTGGAAGGGCGATCCGGCCCTCGCCCGCGCGCACCGCGACTCCGTCGCCCGCGTGATCCGCGCGATCGACGCCGACGTGCTGATGCTTCAAGAAGTCGAGAACTTGGAGACGCTGGAGATGCTGATCAGCGAGTCTCTCGCCGACCTCGGCTACACGGCGTACCTCGTCAACGGGCAGGACAACTTCACCGGGCAGGACGTGGGGCTCCTCTCCCGCCTCCCCGTCGACGAGGTCGGCCGGACGAACGAGCGGGTCAAGGTCGGGACGACGGCGCAGCAGTACGGCGTCAGCAAGAACCTCTGGGCCCGGCTCGACCTCGGCGGCGTCCCGACGACGCTCATCGGCGTGCACTTCCTCGCGCGGCCGGACGACGTCGAGCGGAAGCCGCGCCGCGAGGCGCAGGCCGAGGTCATCCGCCAACTCGTCGTCCAAGAGATGATGTCCGGCCGCGCCGTCGCTGTCCTCGGCGACTTCAACGACTTCGACGACGCCACGCCCGACCGCGCCGGCAGCTCGCCGATTACGAACGTGCTCGCGACCATCAAGGACGCCGGGCCCGGCACTCAGGACGACCTCCGCAATGTCGCCGCCGAAGTCCCGCAGCGGGACCGCTACACCGCGTTCTGGGACCGGAACCGGAACGACACGATCGACCCCGGCGAGTTCTCGTCGCTCGACCACATCCTCCTCTCCCCTCGCCTCTACGACGCGCTGCGCACCGTCACCTTCGCGCACATCCACGACCCGCGCTTCGTCTCCGACCACTTCCCCATCGTCGTCACGCTCGACCTCGCGGGCGGGCTTGGGACGCGCTGAGCACGCACCCTAGCCTGCCGGTTCGACGCGCGCCGCTCTGAACGGCCGGGCAGGGAGCGACGCGCAGGCACGGCTCGGGACGATTTAGTGCCGCCGCCGTGGGGAGTGGGACCCATCGCGGCGCGGGATCATTTAACCCGTCCCATCTCTTCTCTCGCAGCCTGCCCCTCCCCCTATGGCCAACCCTCCCAACACGACCTCCCAACCGGACGACCTCTGGGCCCGCGCGATTGACGGGGACCGAGACGCGTTCGAAGAAGCCATCGCTCCGCACCACGACACGCTGATGGAGGCCGCGCGCCGCAAGGTCGCCGCGCGCATCGACGCGGGCGAGCTCCGCGAGGGCGCCCTCACCCCGGAGGAGCTCGTCGGCGAGACGATGATCCGCGCGTTCGACCACCGCGAGAACTTCGAGCCCGACCAGATGAGCTTCCGCGCGTGGCTCGTCGGCATCCAGTACCGGACGCTGAACCGGCTCATCCGCGACGAGCACAGCTACGACGACCAGAAGGCGCTCTCGCTCGACGCCGAGGTCCCGACGAACGACGACTACGACGCCGTCGAGGAGAGCTTCTACGAGTTCCGCCAGCCCTTCGACGTGACGACCTACGCCGAGATGATCCCGAGCCGGCAGCCGGGTGACGTCGAGATCGACCCGCGCAACCAGGCGCTCACGCAGCAGGAGCGGGACTACCTCGACGCCAGCGGGCTCCCCCCCGAGCACCGCCACCTCGTCGAGTTCCACGACGAGTTCGAGCTCTCGCTCTCCGAGGTCGCGCAGATCATGGAGTACTCGCTGCGCGACACGGCCGAGGCCCTCGGCGAAGCCCGCATGCACGTCCGCCACTACATCGGCTCGACGGACGTGGACGACGTGGCCGAAGACGAGCCCATCGACAGCTACACCGGCGAGCCCATCCGCCAGAACCCGTCCTACCCCGACACCTCCACTGACTCCGACAACGACACCGCGACCCGAGCATGAGCAACGCCCTGACCCCCGAACTCCGCGACTCCCTCATCGCTGAACTCGAAGAGCGCACGACCTCCCCCGGCTTCCACTACCTCGACGCCGCCCACCTCACCGAACTCGCCGCGATCGAGAGCGCGGAGGCCCCCGTGCTCTCCTTCTTTATGGAGCTCACGCCGGAGATGCGGGTGAACGACTCGTGGACGATCACGTTCAAAGACCTCGCCCGGCAGGCCCTCGCCCACTCCAATGGCCACTACGATGATAAGACCGTGCAGCGGGAGCTCGACCGCGTCGAAGCGGCGTTGCGGCAGGGCATCCCACGCACGGGGCGCGGGCTCGTGTTCTACGCCTGCGAGGACATCGGCCTCTTCCGGCAGTTCGGCGTCGCCATCACGCTCCCGAACACGGTGTACGTGGACCGGCGGCCCTACGTCCGCCCCCTCGTCCGCGTCCGCGACGAGCACGACCGCTTCGGCATCGCCCTCCTGAGCCAGAAGCAGACCCGGTTCTTCTTCAGCCAGATCGGCCTCGTCGAAGAGGTGTTCGAGCTCGAGGGCCGTGAGATCCTCACCTCCGACTACCAGAGCAAGGACCAGCGGCAGGACAAGCAGACGGAGTATCGGAAGGAGCAGGCCAAGCGCGCCGCCCACGCCTTCGAACTCCTCGCGCAGAAGCTCGACATCCGCCACCTCATCTACGCCTGCCCGACCGACATGGAGGCCCCGTTCCTCGACAGCCTCGACCAGCGTACGCGGACGCGGATCGCGGCCAGCTTCCAGTGCGACATCAACGCCACCTCGGCGGAGATCGCAGAGAAGGCCGAGCCGATCCAGCGCGAGGTGGAGGAGCGTGAAGAGCTCGAAACCCTCGACAAGGTGCAGTCCCTCCTCACGACCCGCGCCGTCGCCGGGCTCGACGACACGCTGGACATGCTGAACCAGCAGCGCGTGATGACCCTCCTCCTCGACGACGAGCACCAGATCCCGGGCGGGCTCGACCGCGAGACGGGCATGCTCACGACGCAGACCGAGGGCACGCTCGACGCGACGGGCAACGAGGTCTTCCCCGAGAGCGACCTCTTTGAGATCATGCTGGAGCGCGCGCTCGAACAGGGCGCCTCGCTCGAGCTCATCCGCAGCGAGGCGGCCCGCGCCCGGATGCAGGACCTCGGGCCCGCCGCGGCCCTGCTGCGCTTCTAGCGCTGGCTCACGCCCTACGGTTTCAGAGCGGGACGACCGACTGCCGGTCGTCCCGCTCTGTCTGTCTTGGGCCGGGTGCGCAGCGGGGTGATCTTACCCGACGATGGAGAAAAGGCGCCTTCTCCACCCCAAAAAGGCCGATGTCGGATTGAGAATCGGGGTTGTTTCACAATGATCGGCGCTCCTCGGGCGATTACAAACATCGCTCGCAAAGCGCCGATATCGTTCCAGAGTGAGACGGCAACCCCCCGGCTCTATCTACGGGCTGCATTGTTGCTGCAGCAGGGCGTGACACCAACTACTACGCCCCGATGCCCAGCTTCTCTCTCTCCACTCCTACTCGGCACCTCGCCGTCCTCCTCCTCGCGACGGTACTCCTCGCCGCCTGCGACCTCGCGGACCCCGTCCTCGATGACGCCCGTCCGCCCAGCGCGGAACCCCTCGCCGCTGCCAGTGCCCCCCAAGGCGCCAGCAAGCTCCGCCACAGCCACCTCCTCGACCGGGCCAAGCGCACCGGCGAGGCCGCACGCGGCGGCGAGGCCGAGGGCTACATCGGCCTCATCGTCGGGCTCGACCCGTACCGGATCATCGAGCGCTACGGCGAGATCGACCCGTACCGGATCATCGAGCGCTACCAGGACATGGATCCGTACCGGATCATCGAGCGCTACCAGTATTCCGACGTGTTCGCCGGGTTCGCCATCTGGGTGGACGAGGACGAGGCCGACGCCCTCCTCAATGACATGGCCGCCGACGACGAGATCGCGTGGGTGGAGCCCGACATCAAGATCCTCGCGACGCCGCTCGGCAATATGACGTACTCCGAAGGCGGCGCGGAGATGACGCCGTGGGGCGTCGCCCGCATCGGCGGCGGCGGCCTCGACGGCTCGGGGGTCGACCTCTTCGTGATCGATACGGGCATCGACAGCGGGGACGTCACGACGGGGCCTGGGTTCGACTTCGTCCATGAAGCCAACGCCTCGGGGCAGGATCTCGACGGGCACGGCACCCACATCGCGGGCACCGCCGCCGCCCTCGTGAACGGGCAGGGCTCCGTGGGCATCGCCCCAGGCACCACCATCCACGACCTCCGCGTGCTCACCGGGCACGAAGTCGACGACAACGAGAGCCCCGTCGACCTCTCCCGTGCCATCGCGGCCGTCGAGCACGTCACGGCCTACAAGCTCGCGAACCCGAACCGGCCCGTCGTGGTGAACTTCAGCCTCGGGGCCGAGATCGGCACGACGGCGTACAACGCCCTCGACGAAGCCATCGTGGCCTCGACGGCCGTGGGTGTGGTCTACGTCGTCGCCGCGGGCAACGATGGCATCGACGCCTCGACGGTGACGCCGGCCCACGTGGCTGAGGCCATCACGGTCGGCGCCTACGGGCAGGACGATCGGTTCGCCTCGTTCTCGAACTACGGCGCTCGCCTCGACATCCTCGCCCCCGGCGTGGACATCGTGTCGACGGCGCCGTCGTCGACGGGCCTCGCGGTCATGTCCGGCACGTCGATGGCGGCGGCCCACGTCTCCGGTGCCGCAGCGGCGTTCCTCGCGGCCAACCCCACAGCCACCCCCGACCGCGTGGCGCAGTCGATCGTCGGGACCGCACAGCCCGGGATCGCTGGGGTCCCCGCCGGCACGGCGTCGGCATCGGTGTACGCCGGGCCCCGCGGGCTCATGAGCGCGAGCGTCCCCCCGTTCTTCCAGTACGCCCTCACGGCCGGCGACGACGTGAAAGTCCTCTCTGGGAACCTCTCGGTCCGCGTGGGTGGCTCGGGCGCTCCCAACGCGAGCGTGTTCGCGAACGACCGGCTCCACCTCCCGCTCCGAGGGTCGGAGTTCGAGGGCTTCGGCTATTACGGAACGAGCGCCGATCGGCCCTACTCGTTCCGCCCGGCCTACAACCCGAGCGGCCTCCCGACGACGATGGCACAGCCGCCCATCGACGTGCCGGCTTTCCGCGCCCAGGACTACGCCCACCTCGCGACGGCCTCGACGGGGACGTACCACCTCGCAGGTCGGCTCCAGATGGGCACGGCGGAGCAGCCTTCGATCCTGTACGTCAACGGCGACCTCGTCGTAAGCGGCCCCGCGCACTTCACGGGCTACGGCATCGTGCTCGTTACCGGGAACGTCTACGTGAATAGCCGCATCACCTCGCCCACCGACGGGAGCACCCGCCTCGGCATCTACGCCAACGGAGACATCACCGTCACCGCTGCCAGCTCGAACGTAGCCGCGCAGGTGTTCAGCGCGGGCGACATCATCCTCCGCGCCCCGACCACGATCTACGGGAGCGTGACCGCCGGCGACGACGTGCAGGTGGAGACGGCCGGGGCCGTCGTGCACTACCGCACGGCTTCCCCTGCCCTCACCGAACCGTTCTGGCCGATGGCGGGCCAGCACTAATCGGCGAATCCCGGAAATGAGTTAAGACATCCGGTTCGCATTCCGATAGCAAGGGAAGGGGCTGTGCGCACATGCGGTCCCTTCCCTCACCTTCCCCCATGTTCGTGTCGGTTCTGGATCGCATCCCTCGTACGGTGAACTCGCTCCGGCACCTGTCCTGGCTCGTCGCCGGGGTCGTCGTCGTAGCGTGGGGGGCCTCCGTACAGGTCCATGCGCAGGACCAACCGACCCTCGATCCCGGGCGGGCCCTCTCGCAGTACGTGCTGGACGTCTGGACGACCGACGACGGGCTCCCGCAGAATACCATCGTTTCTCTGGCCCAGACACAGGACGGCTACCTCTGGCTGGGCACGCAGGAAGGGCTCGTCCGCTTCGACGGGCTGCACTTCACGACCTACACGCAGGAGCTCCCGAACCCCTTCGTCTCCGCGCTCCACGAGGATGCCACCGGGGTCCTCTGGGTCGGGACCTACGGCGGGGGGCTGGCTCGGTACGAAAATGGGCGCTTCACCTCGCAGACCATCGACGGCGTGCCGGACGGCCACATCAGCGCCATCGCGTCGGCCGCCGACGGGAGCCTCTGGGTCGGGGCGTTCGGAGGCGGGCTCGTCCGGGTCTCCGGCGAACAGACCAGGACGTTTGCAACGGCCGAAGGCGCGCCGACGAGCGGCATCACGGCGCTCGCTACGGACGCAACGGGAGCGGTCTGGATCGGCACGTTGACCGAAGGTCTCGTCCGCTTCGCCGACGGGCGCTTCACGCGCTCCACCGCCGCCGATGGCCTGAGCGCCGACGAGGTCCGCTCGCTCCACGTCGCGGAGGACGGGAGCCTCTGGGTTGCGACCGAGAACGGGATCGACCACATCGTGCGCGGCCAGATCGTCGCTACCCCGGCCGCCGTGCTGGCCGACGACGCACCACGCACCATCCTCAGTGACACGGAGGGCACCCTCTGGGTCGGGACACAGCAACAGGGCCTGGTCCGGCTCCACGACGGTCGAGCCGAACGGCTGACGGCAGCGGAGGGCCTCCCCCACGACGCCATCTCTCTCCTCTACGAGGACCTCGAGGGCAGCCTGTGGATCGGCACCGACGGCGGGCTGGCGCGGCTGCACGGCGGCCGGGTAGTCACCTACTCGACGCCGGAAGGCTTGGCTCATCCCGTCGTGCTCTCCGTCTACGAGGACGCTCAGGGCGCTGTCTGGATGGGGACGGAAGGCGGCGGCCTCGCGCGGCTCGATGGCAACCGCATCACGATGCTCACGACGGCCGACGGGCTGCCTAGCGACGTCGTCCTTGCCGTACGAGGGACACAGGATGGGAGCCTCTGGATCGGAACACATGGCGGCGGTCTCGCCCGGCTCAAGAACGACCGGATCTCCACATTCACCGTAGCCGACGGCCTGCCCTCGGCCTCTGTCTTCGCGCTCTACGAAGACCGCGCAGGCACGCTGTGGTTCGGGACCTCGAACGGGCTCGGCCGCTATCGCGACGGCCGTTTTACGACGCTCACGACCGCCGACGGGCTCTCGAACGACCTCATCACCGTGATGACGGAGGACGCACGGGGCCGGCTCTGGGCGGGTACCTATGAGGGCGGTCTCAACGTGTTAGAAGGCGACGTGGTCGTAGCCCACATTTCCACTGAGGACGGTCTCCCGAGCAACCTCATCCTCTCGCTCCACGCCGGATCGGACGGCGTACTCTGGTCCGGCACCCAGAACGGGCTCAGCCGGATCGTAGACGCCGGCGAGGGCTTCGCGGTCCACACCTTCACCGCGACCCAAGGGCTCCAGAGCAGCACCGTACTCCAGTTGCTGGAGGACACTCGCGGCTGGCTCTGGATGAGCTCCAACCGGGGGCTCTCGCGCGTCCACACCAGTGACTTCGAAGCCGTCGCCGGGGGCGAGCGAAACCAGGTGACGCCGACGCTCTACGGCCGCTCCGACGGGCTCCGCAGTGAGGAGTTCAACGGCGGTGTACAGCCCGCCGGCTGGCAAGGGCACGACGGAGCCCTCTGGTTCCCCACCACGGATGGCGTCGTCGCCATCTACCCCGAGCACGTACCGGACTATCCGCTGGCGTCTGCCCGCATCGAGGGGCTGCTCGCCAACGGCGCCGCTGTCGACCTCGGCAGCGCGGACCATCTGGCTCCGGATCGGCGGCGGCTCACCTTCCGGTACGCCGCCCCGAGCTTCTTGGCCCCGGAGCGCATCCGCTATCGGTACCAACTCGAGGGAGTCGACGAGCAGTGGATCGGGGCCGGGGCACGCCGCGAGGCGTTCTATACGAACCTCGCGCCGGGGGACTACACGTTCCTCGTCCAAGCCCTCAACGCCGACGGCACCCCCGGCCCGATCGCCTCACTCCCGCTCCGCATCGAGCCGTACTTCTACGAAACGGGGTGGTTCAGAGCGTTGTGCGTGCTGACCGTGCTCCTCTTGCTGCGCCTGATCTACGGGGCGCGGATCCGCTTCCTCAAGACGCGCCAGCGCGAGTTGGAAGTCCTCGTCGAAACGCGCACCGACGAGCTCCGCCGGACAAACGAGCAACTCGCTGCAACGAGCGAGATGAAGACGCAGCTCATGCACGTCGTCGCCCACGACCTCAAGAACCCGCTCAATGGCGTCCACGGACTCGCCCAGGTGTTGCGGGACGAGCTCCCGCCGGACCTCCCACTGCAAGAGTTCGTCCACCTCATCGAGAAGGCCGCTGAGGAGATGCTAGTGATGGTCATCCGCTTCCTCGACGTGGAAGCTCTCGACAGCCAGGGGAACGTCCTGCTCGCTATCGAACGCATCGACATGTGCTACCTCGCACATGAAGCCGTAGAGCGGTTCCAGGGACAAGCCCAGCGTAAAGATCAGGTGCTCACCTTCGCGCCTCCGTCCCCAGCCGATTATATCATCGAAGGCGACCCGGCGTGGCTCAAGGAGGTGTTCGACAACCTCGTAAGCAACGCCGTGAAGTACACGCCGCTCGGGAAACGCATTCACGTTCGCGTCGCCCACCGGGAGGAAGACGGCCGCCGCTACGTCCGTTTCGAGGTGCAGGACGAGGGACCGGGCCTCACCAGCGAAGACATGGACAAGCTGTTCGAGCGGTTCCAGCAGCTCTCCGCCCAGCCTACCGCCGAGGAATCCTCGACGGGGCTCGGACTCTCCATCGTAAAGGGGATCGTCAATCGACACAACGGCAGCGTTTGGGCGGAGAGCGAGGTCGGCGTTGGCAGCACGTTCATCGTGGAATTCGAAGCCGCCGGCGCGGCTCCCCCCTCAGCCCCTACCGCAGACGAGCCCTCATACGATGACGCCGTAGCCTCCGCCGCGTCCGAGGACGCGGCGCTCACGGCCGAGGACGACGCCTGGCTCTATCAGGACGCCCTCGTCCTCGGCTCGGACTTCGAGGAAAGCGAGGCGAAGCCTGCCTCTGCCCCGCCCGCCGAGCCGGCTCCTAATGCCGCGCTCGACGCCACCTTCAGCTACATCGGCTAAGCCTCCTCCCTCCCGTATCACGATGACCGGATGCAGCAGGTTATCGAAGCCGCTGCTTGCTCCAGTTCTTCAGGGCACGGTACAGGAATCACGCGGGGGCGACCGGCCGGTCGCCCCCGCGTTCGTTTACAGCCGCCCGCTTACAGCCGCACGCTCGCGCCGACCTTCACGAGCGTCTGCCGCTGCTCGGCACCCGAGAGCAAGCGACTGTCGGCGACGGCAGCGTCGAGGCGGAGTCGGTCGAAGGTGAGCGCACCGCCGAGAGTAAGGTATATGGCCTGCCCGTCGTCCACGAAGGCGCTGCGCGAGAAGGGGTGCCCGCCCTGCCTCCACACGCCGAACGAGGCCAAAGCGCGGTCGGAGAGGTCGAGCCGCGCCCACGCGGCGGCCTCGATCTGGTTCTCGTAGCGATCGGCGTCCTCCATCTGCCAGAAGGCGTAGTGGAGGTCGGCCCCGATGTCCAGCGTCGGCGTAGCATCGACGGTTGTGCTGAGGCTGAGGCGTGCAGGGATCGCAGCGACACTGAACGAGAAGTCTTCGATAAAGCCTGCGATCTCGCCCTGCCCGTCCGGTCCCGTCGTCGGGACCGGCGTTTCCAGTCCTCCTTCGTAATCCGTTGCCCCCTCGACGCGGAGCGCGTGCTCGTAGTGAACGGCGAGGCCGTATCGGTCGGTGCGGTAGCGCACACCGGCCGCGAATTGCAGGCCCCACTCCGAGAACATCCCGGTGACGTTGTCGATCTCACTGTTTATCGAACCGCGCCCGAGGCCGAGCCGGAGAGCGAGATCGAACGTACTGCCAGAGGTGCCGATCGTGCGGTAAGCCACCTGTGAGGCGAGCACCTCCGCCCGCGCCGTCTGCTCCGCGCACCACCCCGACGACTCGACATCGGGGTTGTATGGAGTCTGGCGTGGGATGCACATGTCCATGCTCGACGCATAGCGCTGGCTGTAGCTAACCCCGAACGTCCACGCGCCGCGCGGGAAGACGACGGCCGCGCTCTGCGGACGCAGCCCGTTCGCCGGACCGACCTCGACATCGCTCGCGACCTCCGCCGCCGTTCCCAATCCGTACGACACCCCCACGGTCGTTTGCTCGAAGCCGCCGAGCGCAGCCGGGTTCGCCCCGCCCACGTCGGCCACGGTCACGCCGAACGCTGACGAGAGGCCGCTCCCACTGAATGCAGCCGGGAGCTGACCCTGAGGCATCAGAAAATCGCTCTGGGCCTGCGCGGCGAGGGGCGTTGCGAGGAGGAGGGCGAAGACGAGCGCGACGCGGAGAGGCGATGGGATCATGGGTATCGGAGGCCGGCGGAAAAAGAAACGGGCCGATGATACGCTCATCGACCCGCCCTTTTCAAACACTGCCGGCATCCGCTCAGAGCCCGACGCCGACGCGGAGGTAAAAAACGCTCACCTTAAACGACTCGTCGGTCGGGACATCGAAGAACTCGTCGTCGGCGAAGCCGGTCACGTCGAGGGAATAGCGAAGCTCGGCGAACACACTCGGGCCGACGATGGCGCTGAGTTCAGCACCGATGCCCGCGTTGAGCGCGAGGTTTACGCTCCGAGCTTCGGCGTCGGCGAGATCACCTGTGGCGAAGCGGGCCTCGGGACCGAGGAGGGCGTAGGGCTTCACGACGGGCGAGGGGAAACGGAACTTGAAGTCCACCGGCACGGCGATGAACGTGACGTTCGCCGCATCATCCCCCTCCCCGATGTCACCGGCCTTGACGTAGAGCAGCGACACGCGCGCGGCGAGCGGCCCGAAACCGACGTCGCCGAAGACGCCGACGTGGTAGCCCGTCGAGCTGTCGAGGTCGAAGCCGGCGGCGTCGGTGAGGGAGCCGAAGTTGAGCCCGCCGGCGACGCCGAACTTCGGGATGATCTGGGCCTGGGCGAGCGGCGTCGCGGCCACGAAGACGGCGGCGAGGAGGAGGTAGCGGAAGGAGCGCATGAGGGAACGGGGGGATGGCGAGAGGATGGGTGAGCCGACGGCTGAGGAGCGCAGCGCCCCGCCGCAGCGGGGGCGACCGTCGGTGCAGGCAACTTATCCCGACCCCCCGGAGTTTCCACGCCCCTCACCCCGCGGCCTGCTCCCGCCCAGCGACCGACTTCCCCATGCGCATCGGCATCACCTGTTACCCTACGTACGGCGGCTCCGGCGTCGTCGCCACCGAGCTTGGAAAAGCGCTCGCGCGGCGCGGCCACGAGATCCACTTCATCGCCTACGCCCCGCCGCAGCGGCTCGCCCACTTCACCGAGCGCATCTACTTCCACGAGGTCCGCGTCAACACGTATCCCCTCTTCGAATACCCGCCGTACTCGCTCGCGCTCACGAGCAAGATGATCGACGTGGTGAAGTACGAGAAGCTCGACCTCCTCCACGTCCACTACGCCATCCCCCACGCCACGAGCGCCGTCCTCGCCCGGCAGATCCTCGCCTGCGAGGGCATCCACATCCCCGTCGCCACGACGCTCCACGGCACCGACATCACGATCGTCGGGCAGGACCCCTCGTTCGTCCCCGTCGTCACCCACGCCATCAACGCGAGCGACGGTGTCACGGCCGTGAGCGACTACCTCCGCCGCGAGACGCACGCCGCCTTCGACGTGGAGCGGCCCATCGAGGTGATCCCCAACTTCGTCGACACCGAGCGCTTCAACCGGCAGGAGAAGGGGCACTTCAAGCAGGCGATCGCGCCGAACGGCGAGAAGCTGCTCATCCACGTCTCCAACTTCCGCGAGGTCAAGCGCGCCACCGACGTCGTCCGCGTCTTCCACCGGCTCCACGAGGAGGCCCGGAGCGGCGGGCCCGGCGTCAAGCTCCTCCTCGTCGGCGACGGGCCGGACCGGACGGCGTGCGAGACGCTCGCCCGCGAGCTCGGCGTCTACGGCGACGTCCGCTTCCTCGGCAAGCAGGAGCCCGTCGAGGAGATCCTCTCCGTGGCCGACGTGTTCCTCATCCCCTCCGGCTCCGAAACGTTCGGCCTCGCCGCGCTCGAAGCGATGGCGTGCGGCGTGCCCGTCGTCTCGTCCGACATCGGCGGGTTGCCCGAGCTCAACGTCGACGGCGAGACCGGCTACCTCTGCCCCCTCGCCGACATCGACTGCCTCACCGACGCCACGCGCCGCATCCTCCGCGACGACGACCTCCACGAGCGGATGAGCGCCGCCGCCCGCCGCCGCGCCGTCGACGAGTTCGACATCGACCGCATCGTGCCGCAGTACGAGACCTTCTACCAGGAGATGGTCGACGCCGCCCTCGCCCGCCCCGAGCCAGTCGGCGACTGCGCCTGAAGCATGAGCACGACCGACCGACACGTCAGCGAGAACGGCAGCGGCGGACGCCGCCCGTCGCCCGTCCGCAACCTGATCTCGAAGAAGAAAGAGATCTACCCCATCAGCGACTTCTTCGGCGAGTACCTCGAGCGCTACGACCGCCTCCACGAATCCGGCGTCCGCTACGAGAACCTCCTCCGCTACGACAACGCCGTCGCCCTCTACGACGAGCACGGCAACGACACGCTCTGGAGCACGGTGTTCTACGGCCCGGCCGAGATGCGCGAGATCAACGAGCACCTCCGCCTCACCTACGCCATCCTCAAGTCCGACGGCGACCTCTCCACCGTCGAGCACCTCTTCGTCGACCGGATCGACCTCTGCCTCTACGGGAACACCCTCCCGTTCCGCGTCCGCATCGTCAACCGGCTCAACGAGAACTTCGACTACTTCTACGTCAAGCGCGTCGACGCCAACCGAGTCTACGGGCTCGAGCTCGAGCACATCCTCTCGCCCAACCGGATCAACTACTTCGTCTCCGGGCAGACGCTCATCGAGGAGCACATCATCGGCATCCCCGGCGACGCGTTTATGCGCGAGACGATGCCCGAGAACCGGTTCGACCAGGTCCGCCTCGCCAAGGAGTTCGTGAAGTTCAACGAGCGCTGCTTCGTCCGTCTGCTGGGCGATATGCACTCGGGCAACTTCGTGATCGACATCACGCCGGACTTCGAGAAGATGCAGTACCGGATGCGCCCGCTCGACTTCGACCAGCAGAGCCACCACTGGCGCAAGCAGGTCTACCTCCCGCAGTTCTACCCCCAGAACAACGCCATCATCGCCGTCGGCATGGAGTTCATGGGGCCGACGACGGTCGACCAGTACCAGCGCGAGGAGCGAGCCCTCATCGCGAACCGGCTCCGCGTGAGCCACGGCCGCTACCAGGCCGTGATGGACGTGATGCGCGAGGACCTCATCGCCCCCTCCGAGCACGTGCAGAAGCTCGGCCGCCAGCTCGCCGAGCACTACCACGACGACGCCTTCGCCGCCTGCGACACGATGGGCGAGCTCGTCCACGCCTCGCTCGAACGGCTCCTCCAGCGCGCCGAGCCCGCCTCGGCTTCCCTCCTCAACTTCCCCGTCCCCACCACCGACCCGATGGGGTGAGGATTGGTCCGCAATCCGTGGTTCGTGGTCCGTTGTGGGTCGGCGGCACCGAAGGGATGCAACGTCGTATCATGGAGCATGAACTGGCGCGATTACATCGTTTCGGACCCTCGCATCCTCGTCGGTAAGCCGACGCTGAAGGGAACGCGCATCTCGGTCAAGCTCGTCCTAGAACTGCTCGGCGCGGGGTGGACGCAGGAGGAGGTGTTGGAAAACTATCCGACGCTTACTCCCGAGATGCTACAGGCGGCGTTCGCTTACGCAGCAGAAGCAGTGCAGGACGAAGCCGTCCACCCTGCTGCCTGAGTTGCTTTCTCGCGAGACCGATCAGCTTGGCTTCGAAGGACGAGGACGAGTCAAGCCACGCTTCGGCGGGGCGCGGTAGATCTAGCGTAGGTTGGCCTTACACCAGTCGATGCCTTCCATGCGCCTGCTCGCTGACGAAAACGTTCCTGCTGTCGTAGTCGAGGCGCTGCGCCAATCCGGCCTCGACGTTGTTCACATCACTGAAACGGCTCCGGGGATCTTAGATCCGCAGGTTCTGCAGCAAGCCGGGGCGGAAGCGCGGCTGCTAATCACCGCCGACCGCGACTTCGGCACGCTAATCTTTGGGGAGTGGCAGGACGCACCGGCTGGCGTGCTCTACGTTCGCATGGGAACGGCGAGCCCCCAAGCCGTGGCCGACGCGGTTCTCGATGTGGTGCAGAGCCCGGAACGCGAACTCATGGGCTATTTCAGCACCGTCCAGCCCGGCCGTGTTCGCCAGCGTCCGCTGCCGCCGCGATAGCCTTCGGGAGCGCGCAACGGGATAACCCAACGGAGCCCCGCCCGAACTCATCTCGGGCGGGGCTCCGTTGCAAATACAATACAGACGGTTCGCTAGCGAACGAGCGACACCTTCAGCGTCTTCGTGAAGTCGCCGGCCTGCATCCGGTAGAGGTAGACTCCGCTCGCCATCGAGGCGGCGTCCCACTCCGCTTCGTGGCTGCCGGCGGCCATCTCACCATCGACGAGGACGGCGACGCGGCGGCCTACGGCGTCGTAGACCTCGACCGTCACGCGAGCCGCTTCGGGCAGCGCGTACCGGATCGTCGTCGAGCCCGCAAACGGGTTCGGGTACGCCGGCTCCAGCGCGAACGCCGTCGGGACGGCGTCGCCCTCGTTCGCTACCGTGGGGAGCACCTCGACCGAGAGGGGCACCGTGAGCGTGGGCGTCTCGGTGCTGTTCGTCGTGATCGTGATCTCGTACTCGTATAACCCCGGCGCGAGGCCGGATGCGTCGACGGTCACGGTCAGGTTCTCCGAGCCATCTGCGTCGACGGTGCCACTCTCGGGCGAGACCGTGACGGCGAGCCCCGGAGGCACAGGCGTGAGGGAGACGTCGTCGATGAAGAAGTTGATGAAGTCGGGGTCCGGCGCCGACCCGTCGTTCTCCTGCAGCAGCGAGAGGGTGTACACCCCGTCGGCCGCCACCGTCACCGGGAGCTCGAGGAGGCCGTAGTCCCCGTCGTAG